>CALDPI010000109.1 GCA_937912045.1 uncultured Clostridia bacterium | reverse complement strand
GTACCATCAGTATCTGATTCCTTCTTGGAGATTCCACAGTTCCATGCTCCCTGTGTGGTGTTGATATTATTTGCCGCCTCCAAAGCCTTATGTAAATGTTCGTAGCCGCATTCTTTGAATTCGTAAAATCTCAAAAAGACCCATGGCGAGTCTTTGTGGAAGACGAACATAAATATTCCTCCCTGATGCCATCCCTTTCGGGTACAGCTCTTTTTGGAAACGAAAATCAGTGGCGGTTGTTCTTTTCGTAGATTATACGAAGACCGTCGAGCAACAGATTTTCGTTTAAGATGATTTCACGCTTGCAGCAGGATATTATTTGTCTTGCCCTGCCGCCCGTTGCAACAACTGCGGCTGTACAGCCGAGTTCTTTTTCGATATTTTCTATCATACCGTCCAGCATTGAGGCGGCGCCTATTACAAGGCCCGACTTCATACAGTCGACGGTGTTTTTACCGATTACCGAGGGCGGTGCCTCGATGTGTACCGAGGGCAGTTGCGCTGTTTTTGTGGTCAGCGCCTCAAGCGTGAGGCCGACACCTGCGGCTATTGCTCCACCCAAAAAAGCGCCGTCCTTATCGAGCACGCTTATGGTCGTGGCGGTGCCAAGGTCGATCACGATGCAGGGCATATTATATTCTGCAAGTGCGCCCACAGCGCCTGCCGCCAGGTCTGCACCGAGCTGCGCAGGGTCGTCAATGCGGATGTTAAGCCCCGTGCGGACGCCCGGTCCTAAAATGAGGGGGACAATATCACACAGCTTGCTGATTGCGCTGCTGACAGCAGCGCACACCTGCGGAACGACCGAGCAGATTATGGCGTCCTCAATGACTGCCGCGTCATAGCCGTTAAGGCGTACAACGTCGCAAATTTCGATAGCGTACTGGTCTTCTGTACGGGATTTGTCTGTGGCAAGACGGGAGGTGAACAAAAGCCTCTCTTCCTCGTACAGCCCGAGCGTAATGTTGGTGTTGCCGATGTCTATTGCCAAAAGCACAGAATCACTCCTATCCTATTTTTCTTTTGGTATTTTAGCACAGGTTTGTTTTTCCGTCAATAATTTTTGTTGACAAACGGCGACGGGGCTGATATAATATCAAAGCTATTTGTGGGATTATGCCCATTTTATAGCTCCTTGCCGAGCTGCGTGCTCGGCCAATAGTCCAGAAGGAGGTGCAACAAGATGAAAAACAAGTACGAATTAGCTATGATTTTCTCTGTAAACGGCGGCGACGAGACCGTTGCTGAGTTGGTTGAGAAGTTCAAGGCTCTTATCGAGGCTAACGGAACCATCGAAAATGTTGACGAATGGGGTAAGCGCAGACTTGCCTATCCGATTAACGACGAGACCGAAGGCCACTATGTCATTACGACATTTGAGAGCGAAGCCGGCTTCCCGGCAGAGCTTGAGCGTGTGGCGAAAATCACCGACGGTGTTCTCCGCACAATGATTATTAAAAAGTAATGGAGGGTAACCTATATGTTTAATCTGGTTGTTTTGACAGGCAGATTGACTGCCGACCCCGAACTCAGGTACACAAACAATAACATCCCCGTGACCTCTTTTTCCATCGCCGTTAACCGTCGTTATAAGGCCGGTGAAGAGAGTCAGGCAGATTTTATTAACATTGTTGCCTGGCGCCAGACTGCAGAATTTGTTACTAAGTATTTCAAAAAGGGCAGTTTGATTGGCATTGAAGGTTCTATTCAGACAAGAAGGTATGTTGATAAGGATACCGGCAAGAACAGAACTGCATTTGAGGTTATCGCCAATAATGTTCAGTTTGTAGAGTCACGCCGCGACGGCGGTAGTGCAGGCGACGACGTTGCCCCTGCTGCCACATCGTTCAACAACACCGACAGCGGAGATTTCTCTGTTATTGCTGCTGATGACGACCTGCCGTTTTAAGTTTTAAGAATGGAGGATAATTCTCATGGAGAAAAACGATAGACCCGCACGCAGAAAGCCGCACAAGAAGGTTTGCCATTTCTGCGTTGACCGCGTTGAAGAAATTGATTACAAGGATGTTGCTCGTCTTCGCAAGTTCATTTCCGAGCGTGCAAAAATCCTTCCCCGTCGTGCAACGGGCACCTGCGCAAAGCATCAGCGTGAGCTGACCACCGCTATCAAGCGTGCAAGACAGGTTGCTTTACTTCCCTACGTTAGCGACTAATAAACATCAAAACCCAGCCGTTCGGCTGGGTTTTTTATAGCATTATATAAAGCAGTGCCAGTAGCAAAAGCTCGTCGCTTGACTCGCCGATGAGCAGAAGCATAAGCGCTATCAGCAGCACTCGGTCCGAGTCCATATTTATATTTTTAAAATTCAGCATTCTGAGAAGGTCAAGCCCTCTGCCGTTTTTTTGCGGCGGCGGGGTTTCTTTTTTTATATCGCCTTGTGGTTGCTCGCGCAGGGTCACAAAATCGGGCGCGGGCGGCATCTTACCCGTAATCTCGTCGCTTCTCCTCTGCATTTCGCGCATGCGGGCTTCGGCCTCTTTCTGAAGACGCAAAAATTCTTCTCGGCTCATATTACTCATAAGAACAAATCACTTTCCTTTATAAGTGGTAAAAGCCGCGCAAGGCGCAAAAGCTTTATGGCCTTATCCACGCGCTCGCCCTTTTCGGCGCTTAGGTGCGGCTTAAGCGCCAACAGCAGCTGTGCACGGTCGTCGCGCCCTCCGCTGTCACCCAAAAGCTTTGCCGCCTTCACAAGCATTTGTGCCTCGCCTGATTCTTTCGGCTCCTCCCTTTTTTCGCCCTCGTTTCCGAAAAGCGACTGTGCCATCGCGCTGATTTTCGCCATACCCTCGGGGTCGGATAAAAGCTGCGAGATTTTTTCGTTAATACCTTCAGTTTCCATCTTTGTTAAACGCTCTCATTATCTGCTTTGCCTGTGGCGAATTCAAAATTTTTTCAAGCTGCGCCTTGTCTGACAGGACGGTTTTCAGCTCTCTTGCCTGCTCCTTGCTTAGTGAGGAAAAGATGCCGTCCATATCCTTGCTTTCCACCGCGCGTGCCAGCTTTTCGTTTTTATACAGCTCTCCCACGGCAGAGAGAAGCTTTTTGCGGTCAATATCTTTTTCCATTGCAAACACCCCCGTTTTTATATATACTATTTATATGATGACTTTTTGTGAGGTAGAATATGAGAATTCTGGTCTTATCCGACAGTCACGGCAGAGTCTGTCGGCTTTTGGACGCCATTGACGCACAGAAGGACGCCAAGCACGTTTTCTTTTTGGGCGACGTGCTGGCAGACACCGACGGACTTTCGGCGCTTTACCCCGACCGCACCTTTTATTTTGTCAGCGGCAACTGTGATTTTTACAGCAGCGTTCCGTCGCACAGGACGGTGACGCTTTGCGGCAAAAAGATTTTTTACACCCACGGCCACGAATACGGTGTTAAATCGTCCGATGCGCATCTGCTGTCCTATGCCAAGGCGGTGGGCGCGGACATTGCGCTTTACGGTCACACCCACATTCCCAATATAAGATATGCCGACGGAGTGCATTTGGTTAATCCCGGCTCGGTTGGGCGTGGGCGCGAAAGCGGCTGCTCTTATGCGTATATTGATATCGTTGACGGCGGTGTTTTTGCCGCCACCGTCAAAATATGACACGACAAAACACTACAAAATTCTTGCCCACAGGACGACGCTGTGTTATAATTATTTTAAGATAAAGACTATCAAAAAGGTGGACGTTAAATATGAAAAAACACGTTTTTGTTGCCGCACTTGCGCTTTTGCTGTGCTTTACATTTTCGGCCTGCGACAAAAGACAGGTTGTATCCAACCCTGAGACACCCGTCGCTTCGTCAAGCTCTGAAGCTCCCGTTTCCTCGATGTCGTCTGAGCCTGCGCCTGCAGGACTGGACCCCCATTTTTCCTGCCTTTTGCTTGTTAACCCCGACAACGCTCTGCCGCTTGACTATGATTCCACCAACGAGCTTAAAGAGCTTCCTGCAAAATATCTGAACGGCGAGCTCAAACAGGTTGACGCGGAAATGTATCCTTATTTGATGGCGATGCTTGAGGCCGCCTGGGCAAACGGAATTGAGCTTTACGTGCGTTCGCCCTACCGTTCGTATGCGACACAAAAGATGCTGTTTGAAAACAAAATTCAGCGCGTAATTAAGGCCGGCACCCCCGAGAGCGAGGCTGAGGCCGAGGCCGCAAAGGTTGTAGCCCGCCCCGGAACGAGCGAGCACCAATCGGGTCTGGCGGTTGACTTTAATTCCACAACCAACGCGTTTGAAACAATGCCACAGTACGATTGGCTCAAAGAAAATGCGGAAGACTACGGTTTTATAATGCGTTATCCCTCCGATAAGGAGCATATCACAAAAATCATATACGAGCCTTGGCACTGGCGCTTTGTCGGAATCGACGTTGCCAGAGAAATGAACTCCTTAGATGTAACGCTGGAAGAATATCTTGAAAACAAATAAAAACACCCCGTACTTCTGTACGGGGTAATTTTTATCTGTATCTTGCGTGGCCGCCGCGTTTTCTTCTGCGGCGCTTTTTTCTACCTCTGTTCATAAGCACCACAGCCAGTATGAAGCCGCCAAGCGCCAAAACAAAGATTAACAAAACGATTTTAAACGCGGTGGACGTAAAGGCATTCTTTACTGTACGTGCAACGAGCAGAACCCAGTTTGCATCGCGCGAGTCGCCCGCTATCAGATTTACCGTGCCCAGCGTTTCGCCAGCATAAACAACGTCTGCTGTGCCGAGCCGCTGGCCCTTCTTGATGGGTGCGTCAAACACCTCTTTATCGGGGTTTGGCTTAATCTGCACCGTTGATGAGTCGGCGCCCTTTGGCAGAATTGCAGAAAGTCCGCCCTCTATGAGCATTGTGACGTAGTCGTGGTCCCAGCAGAGCGCAACCTTTGCCTCGGCGACGGGGGTGTCAGCTTCTACGACGGTTTTATACTCAAAATTGTTAAACGCCCATTCATAAAGCGCCTTTGTTTCTTTAAACTCGTTATAATTTCGGCTGCCGTCCTGCGGACATTTCATAAGCACGCAAAGATAGCTGTGGCCGTTTTTCGTGGCGGTTGAAATAAGACAGCGGCCTGCCGCATCGGTAAAGCCTGTCTTTACGCCCTTGGCATACCGATAATACAAATTCGGTGACACTCCGTTATAAAGGTCCTGCATAAAGACGGTGGTTACAAGCGTTTTTGCAGGGCTTTTGTTGGTGGCCGGCATCTGATAACGCTTTTGTCCTATTACCTCTTTAAAGACCTCTATCGACAGGGCATGCTTTGTGAGAAGATACATATCCTTTACGGTGGTATAATGCTCGTCGTCGTGCAGACCGTGAGGGTTGGCAAAGTGCGAATTTTCCATTCCGAGCTCTTCTGCGCGCGCATTCATCAAGTTGACAAAGCCCGAAACGCTGCCGCCGTAATGCTCGGCAACGGCAACGGCACAGTCGTTTGCTGAGGGGAGCATAAGATAATAAACCGCCTGTCGTGCTGTAATCTGCTCGCCCGCTTTCAGCCCTCCGCTTGATGCGCCCGTTCCGAGAATTGATTTAACGGCGTTTTCACTCACCGTTATCATTTCGCCGTCCAGATCTGTGGTTTTTTCAAGCACGAGGAGTGCCGTCATAATCTTGGTGAGCGAGGCAGGATAAAGCTTTTTCTCGGTGTTGCGCGCAAAAAGCACGTCGTCTGTGTCAAGGCTGACAAGCAAAACGCCCTCTGCTGTGACGTCAAACCCCGATATCTGATATGCGCCTGCGCCGACCGAAAAGACCGATACTGCCAGTGTTATTATTAAAAAAATTGCCAAAACCGTTTTTTTCATAGCATTCTTCCTCGACTTGTGATATATTTTATTATATAATATAACGTGTTAAAAAGAAAGCAGTTTTTTGTCCTTTAATCAATTTTTAATCTTTCGGAGGGTTTATGTATTATCTGACGGGCGATATGCACGGGGATGAATCCCGTATATATGATAAAGAATGGTACAAGCTGAAGGCCGGGGATACGCTTATTGTCCTTGGTGATTTCGGCTTCCTCTGGGACGGAAGTGAGCGCGAAAAACAGGCACTCAAATTCAACCAGAAAGTTTACCATTGTTTTCCTTGACGGAACACACGAAAATTTTGATATGCTCAATGCCTGCCGCGTTACGCGCTGGAAGGGCGGCAAGGTTCACCGCGTGGGACCCAACCTCTATCATTTAATGCGCGGTCAGGTCTTCAATCTTGATGGTTGCCGCGTCTTTACAATGGGCGGCGGCGAAAGCGAGGATATTGATTTACGAAAGGATGCAAGCTGGTGGCGGCACGAATTCCCCACACCGCAGGAGCTTGCCGAGGGTGCAAGAGCGCTTGACGAAAATGAGCTTTGTGTTGATTACATACTGACGCACGAGCCTCCCTCGCTCATTAAAAGTGCAATGCTCCTCAGAAAAGGGCGCGCTGACCAGGTTAACAAGCTCGGCGGTTTTTTCGCAGAGATTGACAAAAGCTGCACCTTCCGTCATTGGTACTTCGGCAGTATGCACGAGGACAGGACGGTAACTCCGCGCCACACCTGCGTGTTCAACAAGATTATTCCGCTTGACACAACACCCTTTAAGCCGACGTCCGAAAAGCACGCGGCAGAACCGGAATACGTTTTTGATTAAAAAAAGCAAGGACTTTCGTCCTTGCTTTTTCTTATTTTCCTAAAAGCTTATCCATAACGTTGGGGCCGTGGGGGATATAGTTGCCTGTGGCCTCTGCGTTTCTTTCTGTAAAGCTGGGGGCGCCTGTTTGATTTTGGGTTGAATCGTATATAAGATACGGTACGGGGTCGCCCGAGTGGGTGCGTATGCAAAGTGGTGTGGGGTGGTCGGGCATTATGAGCACGCGGAACGGCTCACCCTTTTCTCTCAGATATTCGAGCATTGGGGTAAGCACCCTCTTGTCAATCAACTCGATTGCGCGGACCTTTTCCTCTGTTTCGCCGCGGTGACCGCATTCGTCGGGGGCTTCGATATGTATATAAACAAGCTCACAGCCGTCTGTGAAGAGCTGCTTTGCGGCGGCAACCTTGCCCTCATAATTTGTGTCGATATACGCGGTGGCGTTCTCAACAAACGGGGTTTCCATTCCCGATAGAATGCCGATGCCTTTCAGCAGGTCAACCGCAGAAATTATGCCGCCTGTGACGCCGTTTTTCTCATAAAAATTCTGAAGCTCGGGCTTCTTTCCCTCGCCCCACAGCCAAATAGAATTGGCAGGGCGGCGGCCGTTTTTCTCCCTTTGCTTGTTAACAGGGTGGTCCTTTAGGATGTCGTAGCTCTTTTTCATAAGCTCCAAAAGCGGCTGTGCTGCGGGCGCGTCGCTCAAATGCTCTTTTATGACCTTGCCCGTAATATCGTGCGGAGGGGTCATTGTGCCGAGCTCGGTCGTGCCGTTTTTGACCGTCAGACAATGGCGGTAGCTGACGCCTGCATAGAACTTATATATTTCGTTTCCAAGCTTTTCTTCGACGGTTTTAATAATCTCCTCTGCCTCGGCGGTGCTGATATCGTCGGCGCAGTAGTCGACCATTGTTTTATCCTCATAATTTTCCTCGTCCGACAGGGTGACAAGGTTACAGCGCAGAGCAACATCGGTCGGTAAAAGCGAAACCCCGATGCTTGCCGCCTCGAGCGGAGAGCGGCCTGTATAACAGACCTTCGGGTCGTAGCCGAGGACCGAGAGATTTGCAACGTCGCTTCCGGGCTTGAGTCCGTCTGCGACGGTTTTGCACATTCCCACCTCTGCCGTTTCTGCCAGCGCATCCATAGCGGGCTTCCTTGCCGCCTCCATGGGTGTTTTGCCACCAAGCGCGTCACACGGCCTGTCTGCCATTCCGTCACATAAAACCACCAAATACTTCATTTTGGATTTTCCTTTCATAAAATGCTTTAAAAATGTGTGAACTTATTATATAATATATTTATCAGAAAATAAAGGGGTGTTTTTTAATTTGAGCAACAAAATTCGCATAAAGGTTGGCGGAATGGAATATTGCCTGACAAGTGACGACGACGAGGCATACGTCCGCAATCTCGCGGCGGAGCTTGACCGCCGTCTTGACACGATTGCCAAAAACAGCCCGTTCCTGTCCACGACCATGACGGCGGTTGTCGCCGCTTTGGAGGCGTATGACAACGCAAAAAAACAGGCGGCACAAAACGAGGAGCTGCGCCAGGACCTGCGCCGCGCTCTTGAGGACACCGCCTGTGCAAAGCTGGAGGCAGACATCCTCCGCCGCAAGCTCGAATATTACGAAGGGAACAGGCGTGACGAACAAGCAAATTGAAATTTTATCCCCCGTCGGTAATGAGGAGATGCTGACGGCCGCCGTGCGAAGCGGCGCCGATGCGGTTTATCTTGGTGTGCGCGATTTTAATGCGCGCCGCAGTGCCGACAACTTTGACAGCAGCACGCTGTGTGACGCTGTTAAATACTGCCATATCCGCGGCGTCAGGGTTTACCTGACGCTTAATACTGTTTTGTCCGATGACGAGCTTTGCTCTGCTCTTTCCGTCGCGGAGGAGGCCTACCGTTTCGGCATTGACGCCGTCATCGTGCAGGACCTTGGCCTTGCGCGGCTTTTGCACCGCCGTCTGCCCGACCTGCCGCTACACGCGTCGACACAGCTGACGGCGCACTCGGTTTCGGCTCTGCCGTTTTTAAAGGCGCTGGGCTTTACCCAGGTCGTTGCTTCGCGCGAGATGAGCCGAAAGGGGCTGACAGACTTCTGTGCGGCGGCGCGTGACCTTTCCATGACGGTGGAGGTTTTTGTGCACGGGGCTCTCTGCATGTGTATGTCGGGACAATGCTATATGAGTGCAATGCTGGGCGGCCGAAGCGGCAACCGCGGACTTTGCGCCGGACCCTGCCGTCTTCCCTTTGCTGCAGAGGGCGGAAACGGTTATGATTTGAGTCTTAAGGATTTAAGCCTTGTTTCGCACGTGGAAGAACTGAAGGCAATGGGTGTTGCCTCGCTCAAAATCGAGGGCAGAATGAAGCGCCCCGAATACGTTGCGGCGGCAACCGCCACCCTCAGACGAGCAGTGGACGGAGAGGATTACAGTGCCCTTTCCGACACGCTTTATAAAGTTTTTTCGCGCAGCGGCTTTACCGACGGATATTTTGAGGGAAAATTAGGCCCCACTATGTTCGGCACACGCACAAAGGACGACGTGATGCTGTCAAAGGCGGTTACAAACAGCCTGCACGAGCTTTACAGAAACGAACGTCAATCGGTGCACGTTACGGGCTTGTTTTCTGCAAGACTGGGCGAGCCTGTTTCCCTTTCTGTGTCTGACGGTGTGAGCACGGTTTCGGCTTGCGGAGCGGTGGCAGAGGCGGCGATTAACCGTCCGCTGACGATAGCCTATGCCCTTTCTCAGCTTTCTAAAACGGGCGGTACGCCCTTTATCTTTGATGAAATAAAGGCCGACATTGAAGACGGCGTTTCGGTGGGTGCCTCGGCGCTTAACGCACTTCGCCGCGCGGCACTTGAGCTGCTCTCTGACTCTCGGTACCGTATGCGCGAATGTGGCGGTGAAAACGAGATTTCCTCATTTTCCACAAGGGAGCGTAAAAAACCTGCGCTTGTGGGCAGATTTTCGCATCCGTCACAGGTCCCCACCGACCACTCCTCTCTCGCGGCTGTGGTTGTGCCGCTTGAGAGCGACTTTGAAAACCACACCTTTTCCGTTCCGCTTTGCGTGGACGTTCCGCGCGGAATTGTGAACGAAGAATATATAGAAAAGCGACTTCGCACCGCAAAGGAATGCGGCGTGGCAGCCGCCTTTTGCGGAAACGTTGCCGCTGTTACGCTTTGCAAAAATGCGGGTCTTTCCCCTGTTTTTGATTTTGGTATGAACGTTTTTAATTCCCACAGTGCCGCAGTGGCAGAGCAGTTTTCTGCCGCAGGCATAACCCTCTCGCCCGAGCTTGAGTGTGATGGAATAAACAAAATCAAAACCGCACTTCCAACGGGTATCATAGGCTATGGCAAGCTGCCTTTAATGCTCACGCGTAACTGCCCACTGAAGAACGGTCGCTCCTGCAAGGAATGTGACGGAAACGGCACCCTTACCGACCGCAAGGGCATAAAATTTCCTGTGCGGTGCAGGCAGGGCTTTAGCGAAATTTTCAACTCTCGCCCCATATATCTTGCAGAGCGTGTGAATGAGTTCAAAACCGACTTTATCACCCTGTATTTCACCGACGAAACAGCTGACGAATGCCGCGATATTATAGCCGCCTATAAATGCGGCACTTCCCCCAAAGGCGAATACACACGCGGACTTTACTACCGTGGTGTAGAATAGGGGGACGAGATGAAAAAGGTTATTTTGTTTTGCCTTTGCTTTGCGCTTTTGCTGTGCGGCTGTGAAAAGGAGTACGAAACGTCAAGCGGGGTAGGCGAAAGCTACGCCTCTAAATATCTGGAATATGAGGCGGCAACCGAATGCTCTGTTACGCTCGCAGGCGAGCAGAGGACGCTCAAAATAGGTCAAAAAATTGGCGGCTTTACGCTGACAAAGCTCTATCTAAAGGCCGAAAACGATGGCC
Source organism: uncultured Clostridia bacterium (assembly GCA_937912045.1). Classification (GTDB taxonomy): domain Bacteria; phylum Bacillota; class Clostridia; order Oscillospirales; family Acutalibacteraceae; genus SIG589. The sequence continues at coordinate 3,417 of CALDPI010000109.1, read as the reverse complement.
TGCGTGCAAGCTTTTCCTGTGATTTGTCAGTTTCGGGCACGCTCAGCTATAAAAACGGTGGCGTGTATTCTGAGCTTTTGCGGTTCACCGCGGCAAACCCCGACGCTTTTCCAAAGGTAGCAGGCGCGGAATACCCAAAATGGTTCGTGATTTTGGAAAACAACGACCCGTTCTACATTCTCAAATCCGATAAGGAGCAGAGCATAAAAAAAGATGCGGAAATTAGAATTTCCGCTTTTCACGTTCACAAATCGCCCGAGAACACCATTTGTTATATTGAGATAAAATAAAAAAGTGCGCAACCGAAGCCGCGCACCGAAAAACGCATCTCCGATTGTTGCGACACAATTTATCAAACACAAAAGCGTATGAACGGAAACGCATTTTTACCAAAAGGTAAAATACGCCTTTGTATTTTGATAATTAAATTGTGTCGCAACGTTATTATAGCATAGTTACCATAAATTGTAAATATTTATTTGTCGCCTTTTTTCGACAACAAATCACATAAGAAGGTGTCACGGCGGCATAAGCAGAACGGTTGCCTGTGATTAGATAAACCTTCATTTTTTCATACAAAAAAACCCACGTTTATGAACGTGGGTTTTTAATTATTCTTCTGTTTCCTCGACTTCAGCAGGCAACTTCTCAACCGTTATGTTTTCGATTCTGCGCTCGTCAACCTCGTCAACGGTGAAGCGGCAGTTTTCATACACAACCTCGGGATGTTCGTCTTCGGCAGGGATACGTCCGAGCTCGGACATTATAAATCCGCCGATAGTGTCATACTCGCCCTCCGGGAATTCGATGCCAAGCAGCTCCTCCAGCTCGTCAATATCTGTGGTACCGTCAATCTGGAAGGTGGTTTCGTTAACCTGCTCGATATCCTCTTCCTCGTTATCGTACTCGTCCTGCATATTGCCGACAATCGACTCTAACAGGTCTTCAATGGTAACAATACCCGAAATGCCGCCGTATTCGTCACTGACGAATACCATCTGCAGATGCTTTTCGGTCATCTCACTAAACAGGTCACGGCAACGCTTGCTTTCGGGGACAAACATAGCCTCTCTCATAAGGTCGTTAATGGTAACAGAGGAGGGGATTTTTTTGCCAACGTATGAAAGCAGGTCCTTTACATATATAATACCCTTGATGTTGTCAAGGTCTTCCTCATAAACAGGGATACGGGAATAGCCCGTTTCGAGCGTTTTTTCGAGCAGCTCTGCGAAATTGTCGGTTATCTCAACCGCAACAACGTCGGTTCGGTGGGTCATAACGTCGGATGCGACGATATCGTCAAACTCGAAAATATTATTAATCATTTCCTTCTGGCTTTCCTCGATAACGCCCTTTTCCTCGCCTGCGTCAACCATCATGAGAATTTCTTCCTCTGTGACGGCCTCCTCATTCGCGTTGGGGTCGAAACCTAAAAGGCGGACGACGGCATTTGTCGAAAGGGACAACACCTTTATAAAGGGTGTCATTACAGCCTTTATGAAAAGAAGTATGCCAATTACTTTAAAGGATATTTTTTCAGCACGCTGCATTCCGATGCGCTTTGGCGCAAGCTCGCCCAATACAAGCGAGAAGTATGAAATTATAATGGTGACGATTACAAGCGAAATGCCCTGTATTGCCGTGCCCATTGCCGCGGGCAGCGAAAACGTCTTTATAATCCAGGCGGAAAGCGGTCCTGAAAAGCTGTCGGCGGCGGAAGCAGAGGTTAAGAAGCCTGCCAAGGTTACGCCGATTTGAATGGTCGATAAAAATGCCGACGGACTTTCTGTGAGCTTAAGCACCTTTTCTGCGCCCTTGTGTCCGTCCTCTGCCATTTTTTTGATTTTGGTGTCGCTTAAGGAGATAATGGCAATCTCACTCATTGCGAAAAATGCGTTAATAAGAATAAGTACAAACAGTAAAATTAACTTAAAAAATAAATCGGGCCACCCGTCCATAAAGTAAAAAAACTCCGTTTCTTAAATAAATTTTTGATACCGAGATATATAATATATAAAACTAAAAGAAAAGTCAAACCCCGACTTTCGCCCTCTGCGCAAGCCTTAATTTCCCAAAATGCACCTTGGGGCAGTAAATCGAAAAAACGGCGAAAAACGGTGCAAAAACGGTCAATATCCAAGGAAAACGGCGAAAATCCGCCGCTCTCTTTAAAGTCCGAGCTCCTCTCCGACCAGCAAAACCTTGATGCGTCCGGCGGTGCGACAGAAGCGCATTTCGACCGTTTGGGCGCATATGCACTCGGGCGATTTGCAGTCGTGACAGACGCCGTCCTTTGTGCAGGGTGTTTCCTTTTTAAGCCGTACCGAGTTGGCAGGTGCCGCAACATTTTTGGCGCGGCTGAGGGCTGTGGCAGCATCGCGGCAGATTTTGTTCATACCGACGACAAGAATGACGCTTTCGGGGCCGTAGGCAATGGCGGCAATGCGGTTGCCGTTGCCGTCGATATTAAACATTATACCGTCCTCGGTCATTGCGTTGACGCTTGATAAATACGTATCACAGGTGAGCGCGGCCTTTAACGCGTCCTCGCGCTCCTTTGGCGTTTTGGCGTCGGCGCGGTCTATGACCTTATAATTTCCGCTTTTCAGCAGCTTTTGAATACCGCACTCCTCGAGCGTGAGCGAGCCGCCCCAAGAAACCGACGAGCCCACAGGGATAAGCTCTGCCACCTTTTTTGCGACCTCCTCCCTGTCCTTGCAGAAATAGCCCGTAAATCCGCGCGAGCGGAGCGCCTTTAAGACACGCTCTGACATTATCTCATATCTTTTTTGCATAATCTCTTTGCTTTCCATTTGATGCCATCCTTTTACGCGTTTTAACATATTGTAACACATAATTTTAATTTTTGCACCATTTATATATGTGATTTTTTTAACATTTTGTAATTTTTACTATTTACACCGCGAAAAAAAAGTGGTATCATAGTTTCGTATGGAATTTTATATTTCAAAACAGTTTTATAAGGAGGAAATTTCCATGGCTAGAAAGTTTAAAACTATGGACGGTAACAACGCCGCGGCATATGTGTCCTACGCATTTACCGAGGTTGCAGGTATTTACCCGATTACCCCGTCCAGCCCTATGGCAGACTATGTTGACCAGTGGTCTGCACAGGGACAGAAGAACATTTTCGGTACCACCGTTAATGTTGTAGAGATGGAGTCTGAGGCAGGTGCTGCAGGTACAGTTCACGGCTCGCTTAACGCCGGTGCTCTTACCACCACATACACAGCTTCTCAGGGCTTACTTCTCATGATTCCCAACATGTACAAGATTGCAGGTGAGCTGCTTCCCTGCGTGTTCCACGTTTCGGCACGCTGCGTTGCTTCTCACGCTCTTAACATTTTCGGCGACCATTCCGACGTTTATGCCTGCCGTCAGACAGGTTTCGCAATG
>CALDPI010000108.1 GCA_937912045.1 uncultured Clostridia bacterium | reverse complement strand
GGAAAATGCTTTTTAATTAAGGTGTTTTCGAGAACTAAAGCCTCAATTTCTGTCTTACACAGTATATATTCAAATGATTCAACAGATTGGATCATTTTTTCGGTCTTATAATTTTTTTTGCTGTTTTGAAAATATTGTGAAACTCGATTCTTTAATTTACGAGATTTACCCACGTAAATTACAGATTCGTATTTGTCCTTCATAATATAGACACCTGGTGTCAAAGGAAGGCTATTTGCTTTTTCTAAAAGCTCAGCTAATTTTTTTTGAGTTTGCGGCATAAGCCTTCTCCTTTCCTAAAAAATAAATTACTGTGGTGTATGCCACGTAACAGAATATTAAAAGATTAATGAGCGATACCGCAACGATAATATAATCTATATACGGTACGAAAAAGATGTCGTTATTATTGACGCGCAGCAGCACCGCCGCCTGATTCACAAGTGTTGTGAGGGTGAGCGCGGCATACTGCCACAGGAAATGGCGGTTTTTGGTGGTGACAAATGCCATAAGCGCAAAGGGCAGCACAACGATAAGATATCTCTCGTGCATACGGGTGACGAACATAAAAATTGCCGTCATAATAAAAAGTGCGCCCACGTATATATTCACGCGCCTGCCAAGCAGGAACAAAAGCGCCGTTGCCGCCACTATTAAAAGCACAACCGCTATATTGATTTGCGCATAGGTTAAAGTGCCGATGGCACTCTCCCCGTCGGACACGGTGTTCAGTCCGAGTGCGGCAAAGATGTTATACGCGTTGAAGGTACAATATTTATACGTGCCTGCACCGCCGAGATATACCTCAAAGAATAAAAACGGGTTGCGTGCGCCGAACATAAACGGCAGAAACACCGCGGCGACGGTGCCTGCCGCCGAGAGAATGCCGTAAAGCAGGTCCCGAAGGCCGAAGCGCCTGAAAATGTATAAAAGCAAGACGGGGGTGAAAAACAGCGACTGATATTTTGTAAGCCCTGCCACCGCAAACGCAACGCAGGAAAGCACCGGGTGCTTTTCTGCAAGATAAAATGCGACTAAAAGCAGAAGCATCATAAGCTGGTCGGTCTGTCCCCAATATGCCGTGCCGAAAAACTGAGACGGATTTGAGGCGACGCAAAAGGCCGCAAAAAGCGCCGTCCAGTTGCCGTATTTTTCGCATATTTTATAGGTGAAAATGATGCAAAGTCCATCAAACAGTATGGGCCAGAATTTGAGCAAAAACATCTGCATAACATCGCTGCAGTCCAGCCCGAAAACACGGTATGCCGCGCCCGTTAAATAAAGGCAGAAAAGATAAAGCGGCGGATAGTCAAGGCTTATTTCCTCCGCACGCGAATATATATCAAAAAGGCCGTCCTGCAGGCCGATTGCCCAATCCCTGTACCAATAGGTGTCAAATGCATTAAAATAAAGAAGACCGACGACAAGCCGCGCCGCGACACCCGATATTACTATGAAGAGCAGTGCTATCAAAAACTCTCGGTTTTTTCGCATTTTCAGTCCTCCGCAAAAACAATTATTGATATTATAGCATTAAATGGTATAATATTCAAGGAAACAATAATAAAGGAGAAGAATATGAGCAGTCATTTTTATTCTATGCTGTCACGTATGAAATATATAGAGCGTTGGGCACTTATGCGCAACACCCAGAGAGAAAACCTGTCCGAGCATTCGCTTGAGGTGGCTTTTATTGCGCACGCTCTGGCCGTTATCAAAAATCGCCGTCTTGGCGGAAGCGTTAACGCCGAAAGGGCGGCACTCGTTGCAATGTTTCACGACACGACAGAGATTTTAACGGGCGATTTGCCCACACCGATTAAATATTACAGCGACGATATAAGAGAGGTTTACAAAAAAATCGAAACCGTCGCAGGCGAGCAGCTGTGCGAGCTGCTACCCGCGGACCTGCGCCCCGATTTTTCCGAAATTTACGGCTGTGACGATGAGGAAATTTTGAAGATTGTCAAGGCGGCGGACAAAATTTCCGCCCTTATTAAATGCATATCCGAGAAAACCGCAGGCAACGGCGAATTTTTGATTGCCGAAAAGGCAACGAGGGAGTCTATAAAAGCACTTGCTCTGCCCGAGGCGGATATTTTTATGGACGAATTCTTAGAAAGCTTTTCTCTCCCTCTTGACGATATGACGCTTAAAAAATAAAAGGTTACAACACTGTTGTTGACAAATATGGTATAATATTTGATGAACCTTTTTAATTTTGGAGGTATTTATGAATAACACCGACAGACTTTGTATGGGATGTATGAACGACAACGGCGGCGAAAAAATTTGCCCCATTTGCGGCTACAACAGTGCAGAGGCACCCGACCCCTCCTGTCTTAAACCGGGCACCTGGATTAAGGAAAGATATCTGGTTGGACGCGTTTTTGAAAAAAGCGGCGAGGGTGTGACCTACATTGGTTGGGATAACCTCAACAACAACGTAATATACGTTAAAGAGTATTTTCCGCAGGGTCTTTGCCTTCGTAACGCTGATATGTCCGTTTCAATTATCGAGGGCAAGGAATACGAATTCAATAACGGAATAATGCAGTTTATTGAAATTTCTAAAAACATTGAAGGGTTGGAAGCACTGCCCTGTATTATGCCCGTGGTTGAAACTATTGAGCAGAATGGCACCGCTTATAGCATGCTCAAGGCGGCAGCAGGCATCACACTCAGAGAATTTTTGCTCCGCAACGGCGGCAATCTCAAGTGGGAGCAGGCAAAACCGCTTTTCGTTCCGCTTATTGCAACTCTCGACGGTATGCACAAGGCAGGCATCATCCACGGCGGCATCTCGCCCGAGACGGTGATTGTCGGACGTGACGGAAAGCTGCACGTTTTCGGTGTTGCCATTCCGCAGCTGCGTGATGCCACAAGTGAGTTTGCATCACAGATTTTCCCCGGCTTTGCGGCTATTGAGCAATATAAGGAAGAATATGCAGTGGGTGCACACACCGACGTTTACGGTCTGGCGGCAACCCTGTTCCGCGTGCTTATCGGCAATCCG
>CALDPI010000107.1 GCA_937912045.1 uncultured Clostridia bacterium | reverse complement strand
AATAAGAATAGGTCTTGTTCCGTCGGGACGGGTAAGTCCCTCAAGAGCTGCCTCCATCATTCTTACCGTGCCTGATGCGTGAAGATTTGTCATATCAACATCAAGACCTGATAAAACAGCCATTGACTTTTTGACGGTATTGGGGATATCGTGGAGCTTTAAGTCAAGAAAGATCTTATGACCTCTTTTTTTCAGCTCGTGAACAATGGCAGGGCCTTCTGCGTAAAACAGCTCCATACCGATCTTTACAAAGGGCTTTTCCTTCTTGAACAGATCAAGGAAATTCATAACCTTTTCTTTTGTGGGAAAATCGCAGGCAACAATTACATCCTTACCCATTATTTTGCTCCTCCTATTATTTCACTCAATGTATTTATTCTGTATTTATCCATTACCTCGGGAAGTGCGTTGATGATATCTCTTGATGAGAAGGGATCAATGAGATTCTGAGCGCCGATCTCAACAGCCGTAGCACCTGCAAGCATCATTTCTATAACGTCCTCAGCCTTCGTGCCGAGAATTGCGGCAATTTCTGCCGCGGTGGCATCAGCACCGGGGATACAGAGATTTGTCTTTGCCTCTCCTGCTGCCACAGCTTTTGCATACTCATCACAGCCAGCATAACCGCAAGCGCCGCAATTTGCACCCGGCAAGCATTCACGAATTTCATGCTGTGTGTGGTCTTCCTCAACCGATAAAAAATGTGATGCCAATGCGAGTAACACGGCACAAATAAGTCCTATAGAGGCAACAACAGAAAATGCAATTAAGATACTTGTCATATATTGTGCCCCCTTATGCAAATAAATTATCAACTATTCCCGCAAATCCGAAAAACGCGAGCGATACAAACGATGCGGCAATAAGTGTTGCGGGAAGTCCTTTAAAGCTTTCGGGGATTTCACTGTCGTTAATTCTGGAACGAACACCCGAAAACAGAACCATTGCAAGCAAAAATCCCAAGCCACAGCCAAGCGAGTTAACAAGTGATTCAATGAAATTGAAATTATGTTCACTGATGTTGTCAATGGTCACACCTAAAACAGCACAGTTTGTCGTAATCAGCGGAAGATAAACGCCCAAGCTTTTATGTAACGCAGGTATAAACTTTTTGAGTGCCATTTCGGTTAGCTGCACAAGCGAAGCGATTACCAGAATAAACACAATCGTCTGCATATAACCAAGACCGAAAGCGTCAAGCACGAAATGCTGAATAGGCCAAGTAACAGCTGTTGCAACCACCATTACCAAAATAACCGAGATGCCCATACCGACAGCCTGATTCAATTTCTTTGAAACACCAAGGAAAGGACATATTCCGAGGAAGCGGCTGAGAACGTAGTTATTGACCAAAACAGAGGACATTAAAATTACGATTAGACTTTTAAAAGCATCCATTTAATTCTCCTCCTTCTTTGCGCTACATTCTGTCTTTCCGCAGAAGGCTGCAGAGGGACAGTCGGCACAGGAAAACTCCCTTTTGCGAGGAGCCTTTCCGTGTGTCAGCTTATAGACGACGGCAATCATAATGCCGTAAACCATAAATCCACCTGGGGCTTTTGTGAATATCTCGATTTTATAATCGCTCATAAACGGAATTTCAATTCCTGCAAAGCTACCTGCACCCAAAACCTCTCTGATTGTTGCCATAGAAAGCAGAGCAAGCGTAAAACCAAGACCCATTCCTATGCCGTCAAGCACCGATTTTGAAACGGTATTCTTACCTGCAAACATTTCGGCTCTGCCAAGAATAATACAGTTAACCGTAATCAGTGCAAGATAAACACCGAGCGTTTCATAAAGCTCCGGCAAATATGCGTGTATAAACATCTGCACAATGGTAACGAATCCTGCAATTATTACGATATAGCACGGAATACGTGCGCTGGCAGGAATCACCTTGCGCAGAAGCGAAATTACCGCGTTTGAACAAATAAGCACCGCGGTTGCGGCAAGTCCCATACCGAATGCGCCGACAACGGTTGTCGAGGTGGCAAGTGTGGGACAGGTGCCGAGAATCAAAACGAAAACCGGATTTTCAAGGAGTAGTCCTTTAAGCAGAATAGAAAGATTGCTGTTATTTTTCATATTAAGACACTCCTTTCAAAATATTTATGGCATCAAACACCTTTGAAATTGCGGTTTTGTATCCGTTTGTTGTAATGGTTGCACCGCTGATGGCATCGATGTCTTTATAGTTGCTTTGTTCTTTACCGTTAAACTGTGAATAGAATTTTTCATCTGCACAGGCAGAGCCTATTCCATCGGTTTCCTTCTGTGATATGGTTTCACAGGCAATGATTTTTCCGTCTGCTGTGGCAGAAACCTTAATTTTAATATATTCGCCCGACGGATTATACCAGGCGTCGCCGTTGATGCCAAAGCCCGCCGCACGAAGTGAGAATACATAGTTACCCGAATCGGTCTTATAAGCCTCTTCAATCTGAGTGGGCATATCTGTGTAACCCGTTATATCAATCTGTGTGAGCTTTGATGCAATGAGCTTTTTAGCATCTGTGGAAACGGCCGCTTTAATATCTTCGGAAA
>CALDPI010000106.1 GCA_937912045.1 uncultured Clostridia bacterium | reverse complement strand
CACAGCATGGTCAGATTACGTGAAATATTTTTCATGATGATCTCTCCCTTCTGAGAGAATTTGTCAAGGAGTTACGGCTCCCGTCATTAGTCTTTTAAGATTATTTGCATCTATTGCGTTGAGAATGCCGTCGCCGTCAAGGTCTGCGGCAAGGTACTGCTAGGTTGTGGGAGCAAGGTCTCCGGCAATGATTCTCTTAATAATGTTTGCATCCATTCCATTGATCTTTCCGTCGCCGTCAAGGTCGTCAAATTCAACCCGTTCCACGCCCGAGGCCAACACAGACACGTCACGCGCGGCAACCCATTCTCCATCACGCTTGGTTATGACCGCAATGTGCATAAGGGAGATATTATCAGCCTCGGTGCTGTAAAACGCAACCGCATCCTTAATTCCGTTGCCCGTAACGTCATATTCCAAAATGGCAGAGCGGTACTCGCCCGCGGTGGGATATTTCAAGGTTATTTTGTTGTCAGAAAGTCCTCGGAGCGCGTCCTCAATCTCGCTGAGCTCGCCCTGTGGGCGCGGCGGGGAAAGGAGAACACCCTCGGCTGAAAAAAGCTTGCAGCCCGAAAGCGAAAGCACAATAAAACTCAACAAACAAAAGCACAAAACCATCTTTACCCTTTTCACCGCTCTGCACCACCCGCTAATCACATAATTATACAGATATATTGTACCACATAACGCTCAAAAAGGGAACACATTTTTGTGTGAAAAATTTTTAAATTTTACCGGGCGTAAATGTTGAAAGATTCAAGTTTTTGTGTTATACTATTAAAATATTAAAAGAATTTTTGGGAGATGTGCTTATGAGCAATAAAAGACCGGATGATATGACACGCATTACAACCAAAGCTCTTGCCGACGCTTTCATAGAAGAGCAGGTTGCAGAAATCAGGGCGCAGGTGGGCGATAAAAGGGTTTTGCTCGCGCTATCGGGCGGCGTTGACTCGTCGGTTGTTGCCGCGCTGCTTATAAAGGCAATCGGCAAACAGCTTGTCTGTGTTCACGTAAACCACGGCCTTATGCGCAAGGGCGAGAGCGAACAGGTTATAAAGGTTTTCGGCAAGGAGCTTGACGCAAACCTTATATACATCGACGCGACCGACCGCTTCCTTGACCTGCTTTCCGGTGTTGACGCACCCGAGCAGAAGCGCAAAATAATCGGCGGCGAGTTTATAAAGGTCTTCGACGAGGAAGCAAGCAAGCTTGAGGGAATCTCCTTTCTCGCACAGGGCACAATTTATCCCGACATTTTGGAGAGCGACGGCGTAAAGGCGCACCACAACGTCGGCGGTCTGCCTGAAGAGATGCAGTTTGAGCTTGTCGAGCCTGTAAAGCTGCTTTATAAGGACGAGGTTCGCGTGGTGGGTGACGCTTTGGGTCTCCCGCACGAAATGGTTTACCGCCAGCCGTTCCCCGGCCCCGGTCTTGGCGTGCGTTGCCTTGGCGCAATCACACGCGACAGACTCGAGGCTCTGCGCGAGGCCGACGCAATCCTGCGTGAAGAGTTTGAAAAATCCAACCTTGCAGGTAAGGTCTGGCAGTATTTCATCGCCGTGCCCGATATGAAGAGTGTCGGCGTGCGCAACGGCAAGCGTTACGAGGGCTGGCCCGCTATAATCCGCGCCGTCAACACATCCGACGCAATGAGCGCCACGATTGAAGAAATTCCTTATGCACTTCTTCACCACATAACCGACCGCATCACACACGAGGTTGAGGGAATCAACCGCGTGCTTTACGACCTCACCCCGAAGCCCATCGGCACGATTGAGTGGGAATAATATCTAATGGCTTACAAGTGCCCGAAAACCCTTGG
>CALDPI010000105.1 GCA_937912045.1 uncultured Clostridia bacterium | reverse complement strand
GCACAGATCAGAATGTAGATAAGTTGCTGCCGGATAATATTTTGTCTATCCACCGTACGCAGAACCAAAGGGAACTTGCAGAGATTTATTCTGCGGCAGATTTATTTGTCAATCCAACGAGAGAAGACACCTATCCAACGGTTAATATGGAGTCGGTTGCCTGTGGTACGCCTGTTGTAACCTTTAATACAGGAGGCAGCCCCGAAATGCTTGACGAAGCGTGTGGCACTGTTGTTCCTAGGGATGATATAGACGCGCTTTATAATGAGATTATAAGAATTAGTGAGCAAAAACCGTTCACAAAAGAAGCGTGCCTTGAAAAAGCTAAAAGTTATGATATGAATGATAAATTTGAGGAGTATGTAAAGCTATATAATAGAGGAGATTCAAATGCATAAAATTAAACAAATAATTTTAAGCGTACCGGGATTTAGAAAGTTGGCTGTTTTTGTCAGGAAGATTGTTAAAAGTCTTTTATTGTTTTTGCACACAAAAAAAGTTTTGAACAATAGCAAAAACGAAAAAAATAGAATTTTTTATATCGGAATTCCTGCACATGCAAACCTAGGGGATTTAGCGCAAGGGATGTGTATTAGGCGTTGGCTTAAGAAGCATTATCCCGAAAGAGCTGTAGTAGAAATAGAGACAAACGCGCTGGTAAATACATATTTCTCTTGCCTCGGTTTGCTGCAAAGAATATTTAGAGAAGAAGATTTCATAGTTCTTCAAAGCGGGTATACTACAACGGATTTAGGCGGTTATGCCGATGAAATGCATCGTGCGGTGATGCAAGCTTTGCCGGATGCAAGGATTTTAATGTTGCCGCAAACTGTGTTTTTTAAGAATGAAAAAAACAAGGAAATAACTTCGAAAGTTTATAACGGTCATAAAAAAATGTTATTTTTAGCGCGTGATAGGATTTCTTTTAATATGTCAAAAGAAATGTTCCCGGATATTTCGGTTGAGTGTTATCCCGATATAGTTACAACATTGATTGGAAACAAAAAATACACACATAAGCGTGACGGGATTTTATTTTGTTGTAGAAATGATGGAGAAAAATATTACAGCGATGAAGATTTAAACGATTTAATAACATCGTTGAGTGAAAAACATTCTGTTAAAAGAACTGACACAACGAAAGTTAAAAACTCAAAAAAAGTAGTGCTAAATGCTGAAGAATATATAAATGCTGAGATAGAAGAATATTCTAAATATAAACTAATTATAACCGACCGCTATCATGGAACAATTTTCTCTTTGGTAGCGGGAACTCCCGTTATAATCATAAAAACAACAGACCATAAGGTTGTTACGGGCGCAGATTGGTTTGAAGGGGTTTATGATAATCATGTTTTTGTGGCAAAAAATTTAGACGAAGCCTATAATATGGCCATACAAATTTTGTCTAAAGAAACGGATTATAAATTAGAATCTTATTTCGAGCGAGAGTATTATGATAAGTTGCCCCAACTTTTTCAAAATATTGTGTAGGGAGTTAACAAAATGACAATTTGTCCTAGAGAATGGTGCACGGGTTGCGGCATGTGTGAGAATTTGTGTCCGCATGGTGCAATTAAAATGATAAATGATGCCTATGGATTTTGTTATCCAAGTATAAATGCGGATATCTGTACAAAATGTGATCTTTGCTCTAAAAAATGTCCCCAGAACTCTAAAACAAAAAAACTCGAACAAAAACAGGACGTTTATGCGGCTTGGAACCGTAACAGTAAAACAAGGAAAAGTAGCACTTCGGGTGGAGTTTTTTCGGTTGCAGCAAATAAAATATTTGAAAACGGTGGTATCGTTTTTGGCGTTGAGTGGGATGAGAATTTTAACACAAGACATTGTGCGATAAAAACACCCGAGGATTTATACCGTATTAACGGTTCAAAATATGTGCAAAGCGCAACGGGCGATGTTTACAAACAAGTAAAAGAATCACTTTTAAGCGGAGTTTTAGTTTTGTTTAGCGGAACTCCATGTCAAGTTGCAGCGTTAAAATCTTTTTTAGGTAAAACTTACAAAAATCTTTATACAATTGACGTTGTTTGTCATGGCGTGCCTTCATATGAGGTTTTTAATAGACACTTAAAAGAGATTTCTGGTAATAATGTCAGCGATATTAAAAATGTTTTTTTAAGATACAAGAAACCTTGCTGGAATTTCAGCAGTGTTAAAATCGATTTTTGTAGTGGAAAAAGTTATATAACACCTACTGTTGAAGACGCATATTTTAATTTATTTAATTTTAATTTTTCTTTGCGGGAAAGTTGTCACAACTGTAAATATACCTCTGTAAATCGTGAAAGCGATATTACGCTTTGTGATTTTTGGGGTTATTCACCTAAAAGCTTTAGGATGTCTGATTTTGACAAAGGCGTTTCGGGGGTTTTGATTAATACGGAAAAAGGCAAAAAACTTTTTTCGGAAATAAATAACAGTATGGTTTTTGAGAAAAAAGATATTTCTGATATAAAAAAAGGAAATCGTTGCCTTGAAAAACCGTTTGATGCTCCTCCTGAAAAGGACGATTTTTGGCAGGATTTTATAGAAGGTATGCCTGTTAGCGAACTAAATAATAAATACATAAAAAAACCATTTGTTTTACCTAAATTGCTTTGGCTTAGAAGATTAAAAAGAAGTTACAAATGGATTATTGGAAGATGAGAATGGGTAATTCGAGAAGTAAAAATTTGTTTTTGAATTTAATAATAGGGTATGTTGCTCAAATAGGAATATTACTTTTGTCTTTTGTGAGTCGCAGAGTGTTTGTTCAGTTTTTATCTGCGGATTATTTGGGAATTAACGGGCTATACGGTAATATATTATCCGTTTTGGCGTTGGCTGAGTTAGGATTAGGAAGTGTTACACAGTTTTTTTTCTACAAACCAACAGCCGAGGGCGATTTCAGTAAAACGTCAACGCTATTTTCTTTTTTTAAGAAGATATATGTGTGTATAGCCATAAGTGTCTTAACTATAGGCTTGGCCTTTATTCCTTTTTTAAGATTTGTTGTTAATTCCAATTTGAAACAAAACGAGCTGATTGTGTATTATGTTTTGTTTTTATTAAATTCGGTTGTCACTTATTTTTCTGCACCTCAAATAGCTCTGCTTGCCGCTAATCAGGATAATCGATTACATAAAATCGTAACCCTTTTAACAAGTTTTTGCTTACAAATAGCACACATTGCAGTTTTGTGTATTTGGAAAAACTACATCATTTATGTTTCTATTACGCTTTTGAGCTCTATTTTGAGCGCTGTTGTTTTGAATTCTATTTGTTCAAAAAGATATCCTTATTTAAAAGAAACACACAAAAACGAAACTGTTAACAAAAAAGAAATTATTAGCAGCGTAAAATCTACTTTTATTTATAAAGTTGGCACAGTAATTGTAAATAACACTACAAATATTCTTATTTCAATAATTGTAAGCACTGCCGCAGTTGGAATTTATTCTAATTATATGCTTGTGATAACGGGAATACAGGGATTTATCTCAGTAATAACAACATCAATTACAAGTAGCGTTGGTAACCTTAGTGCAGCAGGCAACAAAAGTCGTATGCTTTCTGTGTTTGAGAGTATGTTGTTGATATATAATTTTATTGCGACTGTAGGCTTTATCGGGTTCTTCCTTTTATTTAATGATTTTGTTGCGTTTTGGTTGGGAAATGGTTTTTTAATGAACAAACCCGAAGTTTTTGCAATTTCAATAGGTTTTTATATAACGACAACAATTAGTCCTATTTGGATATATCGTGAAGCAAACGGCCTTTTCGCAAAAGTAAAATATTTAATGGTGATAATGGCTTTGATTAATATTGTTCTTTCGGTGTTTTTAGGAAAAATTTGGGGCGTGTTTGGAATATTGATTGCAACTCCGATTTCCAAGTTGCTCACTCAAGTTTGGTATGAACCTCGCATTCTTTATAAAGCCGTTTTCGATAAAACACAAAAAAGTTACTGGTGGCTAAGAACAAAGTTAACATCTTTGTCCGGTATAGCCGTGGTTTTAAGCTTTTTAGTAACACGGAAACTGCCGAGCAGTTTTGTTTTTATGATAATAAAAGGTATTATAATTATTACAATTTGTTTGGTGGTTTTTTGTGTTGGAACTTTTAGAAGTACCGCGTTTTTAGAAATTAAAGATTTAGTAAAACCGTTTGCCAATAAAATAATTAAAAACCGTAGTTAAAAAACAACAAAGGAGTAATCAAAATGTCTCTTTTTAGCAACAAAACACTTTTAATTACCGGTGGTACCGGTTCTTTTGGTAATGCGGTGCTTAACCGTTTTTTGAAGACCGATATCGGTGAGATTCGCATTTTTTCCCGTGATGAGAAAAAACAGGACGATATGCGCCACGAATTTCAGGCAACAATGCCCGAGGCTTCGGAAAAAATCAAATTCTTTATTGGTGATGTGCGCGATTTAGCGAGTGTTAAAAATGCGATGCACGGGGTTGATTACATATTTCACGCTGCGGCGCTCAAGCAGGTGCCCTCGTGTGAGTTCTTCCCCATTGAAGCGGTAAAGACTAATGTGCTTGGAACCGATAACGTTCTGACCGCAGCGATTGATGAGGGAGTAAAAACCGTTATTTGCCTTTCCACAGACAAGGCGGCGTACCCTGTTAATGCAATGGGCACTTCGAAGGCTATGATGGAGAAGGTTGTGGTTGCGAAGTCACGCACCGTTTCGCCCGAAAAAACAAAGATTTGCTGTACCCGTTATGGCAATGTTATGTGCTCTCGGGGAAGCGTTATTCCGCTGTGGATAGAGCAGATAAAGCAGGGCAAACCCATAACCGTGACAGAACCCGCTATGACTCGTTTTATTATGAGTCTTGATGAGGCGGTTGACCTTGTTTTATTTGCGTTTGAAAAAGGTGTTTCGGGAGATGTTTTGGTGCAGAAGGCCCCCGCTTGTACTATTGGTGTGTTGGCAGAGGCGGTTAAACAGCTTTTTGATTGCCAGGATGAAATCAAGGTAATCGGCATTCGCCACGGCGAGAAAATGTATGAAACCTTGTTAACTAATGAGGAGTGTAGCGGCGCTATAGACCTTGGGAATTTTTATCGCGTACCTTGCGATAATCGTGGACTTAATTATGATAAATATTTTAAAGAGGGCGACATAGAACGCAACCCGCTTTCCGAGTTCAATTCAAACAATACCGAACTTTTAGATGTGGAACAGGTTAAGGAAAAACTGCTAACATTACAATATATTCGCGATGAAATAGCTTCTTGGAAGGAAAACAGATAAAAATGGATGTTCAACAGACAGGTATCGTATTGTTGCTCAAAAGCGCATTAACGGGTAAGAAGTTTTCTCTGCCGGTTGAATTTGATATTGTGGAAGCGGAGAAGACCGCGTCAAAGCATCGAATTTCCTCGTTGCTCTATTATGGTGCGCTTAATTGCGGCATTGATGAAACGCTGCCTGTGATGCAAAAACTGTTTTTTGACACCTGTAGGCAAATACAGATAAGCGAACAGCAGAAATATGTGCTTTCGGAACTGCTCGAAAACTTCGATAAAAATGCGGTTTGTTATATGCTCTTAAAGGGTACTACCCTTAAACAAATCTACCCCAAAACGGAAATGCGTTCGATGGGTGATATGGATATTCTTATAAAAACAGAGCAATATGACACAATTAAGCCCATAATGCAGTCGCTTGAATATGAAGAGGTGGTTGAAAGTGACCACGAGTTTGTTTGGGACAAAGACGGCGTGCATATTGAGCTTCACAAGAGGCTTATACCCTCCTATAACAAAGATTACTATGCGTATTTTGGTGACGGTTGGCGATTAGCGCATCCGGACTGTGATACATCGCGCCATACAATGACTGCTGAGGATGAGTTTATCTATCTTTTTACGCATTTTGCCAAGCATTACAGAGATGCGGGAATAGGAATCAGGCATATTGTTGATTTGTGGGTTTTTGTAAAAAACAGAAAGCTTGATAACCGGTATTTGAAAACTGAACTAAAAAAACTGCAGTTAGATATATTTTATCGAAACGTAATGCATACGCTGTCGGTTTGGTTTGAGGGTGAAATCGGAGACGCGAGGGACGAGCTTATTACGAATATTATCTTTAATAGCGGTGTTTACGGCACATATGAGGCACATCTGCTTTCGCGCGCGTTAAAAGGCGTTAAAACTGAGGGCTCTGCGAAAAAAGCTTATACAAAAAGGATTTTCCAACTCGCTTTTCTTCCGGCGGACAAGCTTCGGCAGAGATATCCTCTTCTTAAAAAAGTGCCTGTGCTGTTGCCTGTCTTTTGGATGATTCGCTGGTTCGATGTTTTGTTATTTAAAACGGAGCGCATAAAGCGCAACGCTGAAGAATTAAAAATTACAACAACTGAAAATGTTAACGAATACCAAAAGGCACTAACTTTTGTGGGACTCGATTTTAATTTTAAGGAGTAGTTTATGAAAATACTCGTTACAGGCGCAAGCGGTTTTGTTGGAAAAAACCTTTGTGCCGCGTTGCAAAATATTGCAAACGGCAAGGACAAAAGCCGTAACATTGATTCGGATATTACAGTTTTTCCATATGACATTGATGGTACGGAGGAGCAACTGAATTTCTTTTGTAAAGAGTGCGATTTTGTCTTTCATTTGGCAGGGGTGAACAGGCCAAAAGAGCAAAAAGAGTTTATGGAGGGAAATTTTGGATTTACCTCTGTTCTGCTTAACACTTTAAAAAAATACCGTAACACTTGCCCTGTTATGTTATCTTCTTCAATACAGGCTGCGCTTGACAATCCATATGGGGCGTCTAAGAAGGCCGGAGAGGATTTGTTGTTTGCATATGCCAAAGAAACAGGTGCAAGAGTTTTAGTTTATCGTTTGCCAAACGTTTTTGGCAAATGGTGCAGACCAAACTATAACTCGGCGGTTGCAACCTTTTGTAGCAACATTGCTAACGATTTGCCGATACAGGTTAATGACCCGAGTGTAATGATGACGCTTGTTTATATTGATGATGTTGTTGACGAATTGATAAGGGCGCTGAAAGGCGAGGAATCACGCGACGGTGAATACTGTGTTGTGCCGGCGGTGCATAGAATCACGCTTGGTGAAATTGTTGAATTGATATACAGTTTTAAGACGCAGCCTCAAACCCTTTTAATGCCTGAGATACCGCAGGGTAGTTTTGAAAAAAAATTATATTCAACATATCTTTCGTATTTGCCAAAGGATAAGGTTTGCTTTCCGCTTAAGATGAACATTGATGCGCGTGGAAGCTTTACAGAATTGCTTAAAACTGAAAAGTGTGGCCAGTTTAGTGTCAACGTATCAAAGCCAGGGATTACTAAAGGTCAGCATTGGCACAATACAAAGTGGGAGTTTTTTATTGTAGTCAGCGGTGAGGGACTTATAAAGCAGCGAAAAATCGGCACTGATGAGGTGCTGGAATTTAGAGTTTCCGGTGAAAAAATCGAGGCTGTTCAGATGTTGCCGGGATATACTCATAACATAATAAACCTGAGCGAAACAGAAAGTTTAGTAACGGTTATGTGGGCAAACGAAGCGTTTGACCAAAGCAAACCCGATACTTTTTTTGAGGAAGTGTGAAAATGGAAATTAGAACTGATTATTCTGACATAAAGTTCCAGAATAACGGCAAGTTAAAGTTGCTTGTTATTGTCGGCACAAGGCCTGAGATTATAAGACTTGCTGCAGTTATAAACAAATGCCGCAAATATTTTGATTGTCTTTTGGCACACACGGGACAGAATTATGATTATACGCTGAACGGCATTTTCTTTGAAGATTTGAAAATTGAAATGCCCGATGTGTATATGAACGCTGTGGGCGATGACCTTGGTGCAACGGTGGGCAATATTATAAATGCATCATATAAGCTGATGAACGCCGTTAAACCTGATGCCTTGTTGATTTTGGGCGACACCAATTCTTGCCTTTCTGCTATTGCGGCAAAGCGTTTGCATATCCCAATTTTTCATATGGAGGCAGGAAACCGCTGTAAGGATGAGTGTCTTCCTGAGGAAACCAATAGGCGTATAGTTGATATTATATCGGACGTAAACCTCGCCTACAGCGAACATGCAAGGAAATATCTGCACGAGTGTGGGTTGCCTAAGGAGAGGGTGTATGTTACCGGTTCTCCGATGGCTGAGGTTTTAAAAAGCAATCTTGCAAATATAGAAAAATCAAAAATACACGAAAAACTCGGGCTTGAGAAGGGAAAATATATATTACTTTCTGCTCATCGAGAAGAAAATATTGATACGGAAGAAAACTTTTTGTCACTTTTTAACGCTATTAATAAAATGGCACAAAAGTACGATATGCCCATTCTATACTCCTGCCATCCGCGTTCTAAAAAACGTCTTGAAGAGAGTGGATTCGCGCTTGATAAACGTGTGATTCAGCACGAGCCTTTGGGCTTTCACGACTATAACTGTCTTCAGATGAATGCATTTGCCGTCGTTTCGGACAGTGGCACCTTGCCTGAAGAGAGCAGCTTTTTTACAAGCGTTGGAAAACCGTTTCCAGCGGTTTGCATAAGAACCTCTACCGAAAGACCCGAGGCGCTTGATAAGGCGTGTTTTGTCCTTGCAGGAATTGACGAAAAATCTTTGTTGCAGGCTGTTGATACGGCGGTAACGGCTAATGCGGAGGGTGATTTCGGAGTTCCCGTTCCTGATTATATTGAAGAAAACGTATCGACAAAAGTTGTAAAGCTTATTCAAAGTTACACAGGCGTTGTTAATAAAATGGTCTGGAGAAAGAAATAATAAAAAACAGCGGTCGTGAGACTGCTGTTTTTCTATTGCATTTGTTTCGGTTTTGTATTATAATAACGTTAAGGCAAACGGCGGTTTGGCGAATAATATAATATTCGCATAAACGAATGAAATTGCGGCGGTTTGACGAATGATATGAGGGCGGTGCAGATATGGATTATTTGAAAATTGATGAGGTGGCGGCTAAATGGGGCATTTCTAAGCGCAGGCTGCAGACGCTTTGCAGCGAGGGAAAAATAGAGGGCGCCACACGTTTTGGCAGGGCTTATATGATTCCCAAAACGGCAAAGAAGCCTGTAGACGGTCGAACGCGGGCTGGCAGACAGGAGTTTTTTGATATGCTGAATGCCAATATGCCGATGCCGCGCAAGACGCCTTTTTTATATATGACCGACCTTTACAGTATGCCCGGTACGGCGGATGAAAGCTGTGAGCGGCTGGCGGACAACCACGAGGCGCAGGTGCTGTTTGCGGCGGAGGTTGCATATTCACGCGGTGAAATTGACAAGGTTTATGAGAGCGCTAACTACCTGCTTAAAAAGCATTCGGGCTTTTATGCCATAATTTCTGCGGGTATGCTTTTGGCGCTTTGCGCCATTTGGCACGGCGATATAAATATGTGGCGAAAGGCCAAAATTCACATTGCGGAGGCGCCTGCCAAAACCGACCGCGACCGCGATATAGTGCTTTTTTCCATAACGGCGGTTGACAGCATGCTTTACGACGTATCGTCCTTTCCTGAATGGTTTAAAATGGGCTGCTTTGAGCCCTTGCATAAGGACGCTTTGCCGGCGGCAAAGGTTTACTATGCGAAATATCTTTATGCGGTGGGATATGCCGTTGCAACACGACAGGTTGAACTGCAGGGTGTCCAGGGTCTTTCGCTTATGAGCTTGGTGCCGGCCACGATAGAGCCTATGATTTCGCAGGCGGTGGCGGATAACTCTGTCATTGCCGAGGCATATTTGCGAATGACCTGTGCCGCAGTTTATCACAACAGCGGAAACGACACACAGGCAATCCGCCATATTGACCGCGCAATAGCGCTCACGTTGCCTGATAGGCTTTACGGACTACTCGCGGAGTATGGACGCACGCTTGATTCCTTGCTTGAACAGCGCATAAAAGCGGCAGACGAGCAAGCGTGGGAGACCGTTAAAGCACTTTATAAGCAATATAACGGCGGCTGGACGCGTCTCAGCGGCAGTGTGCGCGGAAAAACGCTTGCCACAACGCTATCCCTCCGAGAGCGCGAGGTTGCAAAGCTGGCGGCATTTGGTATGCAAAACAGCGAAATTGCCGAAAAGCTGCATATGTCGCTGTCGGGCGTGAAGCAGGCTGTGCGCATCGTTTCCGAAAAGACGGGCGTTGGCAGAGACGAGTTTGCCGCAATCTTATAAGCTTATATATCCAAACACACCCGAAAAAGTTATATAAATTT
>CALDPI010000104.1 GCA_937912045.1 uncultured Clostridia bacterium | reverse complement strand
TGTTCGTCAATGGTTAGCATAAGCATTGGTTTGTTTGCCTCTTTAGCTTTACGCATTATACGTTCGATCATAAGAGAGTCAGGTCCACAACCAAAAGAGTTGAGCGTTATTATTCCGTCGATATTATTATCGGTAAGGGCCCTGCGGCTCGCTCTATTCGCGTACCGCTTCCAAGATTTACATTAGTTGGCGCGACAACCCGTGCGGGTCAGCTCACGACTCCGCTTCGCGACCGCTTTGGCGTTCCGCTTAAGCTTGAGCTTTATTCACACGAGGAGCTTGCTACTATTGTTAAGCGCAGTGCATCGCTTCTTGAGGTTGATATTACTGACGAGGGCGCGCTTGAAATAGCATCGCGCTCACGCGGAACTCCTCGTATTGCTAACAGGCTTTTAAAGCGCGTGCGTGACTATGCTCAGGTTAAGGGTGACGGAAAAATCACGCTTGAAATGGCGAAGCTTTCGCTTTCGGCGCTTGAAATTGATGAGCTTGGACTTGACAACACGGACAGGCAGATGCTTGAAACGATTATCAAGTTTTACGACGGCGGTCCCGTAGGTTTGGAAACACTTGCTGCCACAGTTGGCGAGGAGGCCATTACGGTCGAGGACGTGTATGAGCCATATTTAATGCAGATTGGCTTTTTGACACGCACTGCACGCGGAAGATGTGTTACCCCTGCGGCATATAATCACCTCAACATTGAAATGCCGGGGCAACAAACCATTTTTTAGTAAGGATAAAGTATGAGATTTTGTAAAGATTTTAATGATTATGAGCTTATCGATGCTGTTGCAGGCGAAAGGCTTGAGCGATGGGGAAACATAATTCTGATTCGCCCCGACCCACAGGTTATCTGGCAGGGCAAAAAGAAAAATCCCCTTTGGCATAATGCGCACGCCGTTTACCACCGCTCTAACAGCGGCGGTGGCTATTGGGAGCCGCTCAAAAAGGTACCTGACGTTTGGTCTGTTTGCTTTGAAGATTTAAAATTTAATCTCAAGCCTATGGGCTTTAAGCATACGGGTCTTTTCCCGGAGCAGTCCGTAAACTGGCAGATGTGCGCCGATATAATTAAATCTGCAGAGCGTGAGCTTAAGGTGCTTAACCTCTTTGCATATACGGGCGGTGCCACCGTTTCCGCTCTTTCGGCAGGTGCGGCGGTTACCCACGTTGACGCTTCTAAGGGAATGGTTGCCTGGGCAAAGGAAAACGCCAACGTGTCGGGACTTGCAGACAAACCTGTCCGCTGGCTCGTTGACGATTGCCTGAAATTTGTCCAGCGTGAAATCCGCCGCGGCAATAAATACGACGGTATTATTATGGACCCTCCTTCATACGGTCGCGGACCAAACGGTGAGGTCTGGAAGCTTGAGCAGAGCCTCAATGAGCTGCTCACAGCCGTTGGCGAGGTTCTGAGTGATAACGCCGAATTCTTTTTACTAAACTCATATACGGGCGGTTTGTCACCGACAATACTCAATTATATGGTTAAGGAATACGTCATAAAGGACCGCAAGGGCAGTATAATAACCGACGAAATCGGTCTTAAGGTAACAGACAGGGACATTGTGCTTCCCTGCGGTAATACAACCTATTGGAAAAAGGAACACTGATGGAAAATATTATTGAAGTTTCTAACGTAACATTTGAATATACCGACAACGATAACGTTTCAAGTGTGCTTGATAATCTGTCGCTTTCTATAAAACGGGGTTCCTTTACCGTTATTCTCGGTCACAACGGAAGCGGTAAATCTACGCTTGCAAAGCTTATGACGGGTCTTTTAAAGCCCGCCTGCGGCAGTGTTGTGGTTGACGGGATTTCTACCGCAGATGAGGAAAACGAAATTGAAGTCCACAGACGTGTCGGTATGGTTTTTCAAAACCCCGACAATCAGATTGTCGCAACAATAGTGGAGGAGGACGTTGCATTCGGCCCTGAGAATCTCGGCCTTGCACCGCCATTAATTCGTGAGCGTGTTGATAACGCTTTGAAAACGGTCGATATGTACGAATACCGTCTTCACGCGCCGCATAAGCTTTCAGGCGGACAAAAGCAAAGGGTTGCCATTGCGGGCATAATCGCAATGGAACCGCAGTGTATCGTTTTGGATGAGCCGACCTCTATGCTCGACCCAAAGGGAAGACAGGAAGTAATGGACACGATATACCGCCTGAATAAAGAAAAAAATATTACGGTTGTGCTTATAACGCATTATATGGAAGAGGTTGAAAAGGCCGATAGAGTAGTTGTTA
>CALDPI010000103.1 GCA_937912045.1 uncultured Clostridia bacterium | reverse complement strand
CGGAAAAGACATCCTTCACATCAGTTTTTCATCCCAGCTTTCGTGCGGATGCCAGAATATCATCAACCGTGATGTGCTTCGGAATGAGGTCGTCAATGCGGGTCTTTATAGACTCCTTGATGTCCTCTTCTGCTTCGTTGTTTTCAAGAATCTGCTTGAGCACGGGGAAAGAAACCCACTCGTTAACGCCAAGCGCTGCGGCATCAAAATCGACAAAGTCCTTAATGTCAACCATTTTGTTGGAAAGGACCTTAACCTCTGAACGATTGCCCTCTGCGTCCATAACGTCGAGATATACCGCGTCTACGCCCTTCTTCTGAATGAGAAGAGCCTTGTCCTTATTAAGAAGCTCGCCTGCGTCGGCAATGAGCTCACCCGTCATGGGGTCAGCAACAGGGCGCGACAAGGTCTTGCCAACTATACGTAAAGCAAGGGCAAACTTTTTATTATACTTATAACGTCCTACACGCGACAGGTCGTATCTGCGTGTGTCGAAGAAGAGCTGTTCAAGGTGTGTCTTTGCGCCGTCAACCGTTGCAGGCTCGCCTGGGCGAAGCTTCTTATAAACCTCGATTAAAGCGTCCTCTGTGTTGTTGGCTGTATCCTTTTCGAAGGTGTTTTCGAGTCTAATGTCGGCACCGACAACCTCTTCTATTTCGTTATTGGTTGCAAGAGAATACTCCGATATGCCGCCAATTGCGCGAAGGAAGGTGGAAAGCGGCAGCTTGCGGTTCTTATCTATTCTTACATATATAACGTCACTCTGGTCTGTTTCGTATTCGAGCCAGGCGCCGCGATTAGGAATAATTGTGGAAAGGAAAAGCTTTCTTCCGCTTTTTTCCTCGCGCCTGAAATCAAAATATGCTCCGGGTGAACGGACGAGCTGGGATACAACCGCACGCTCTGCGCCGTTAATAACGAAGGTTCCCGACTCGGTCATAAGTGGGAAGTCACCCATGAACACTTCGCTTTCTTTGATTTCTCCGGTCTCTTTGTTGTAAAGCTGTGTAAGCACACGCAGAGGTGCTGCGTATGTCGTATCGCGGGCTTTACACTCCGTAACGCTGTATTTGGGCTGCTCGTCAAAGCGGTAGTCGATAAATCTCAACTCAAGATTACCGGTGTAATCCGTGATTGAAGACATATCCTTGAATACTTCCTTCAAACCTTCTTCGACAAACCACTTGTATGAGTCCTTCTGAACTTCAATGAGGTTGGGCATATCAATAACCTCGTTGATTTTAGAAAAGCTCATTCTCTCGTTGTTACCGAGCTTTACAGGTTTAACCTCGACCATAGGCTTTAATCACTCCTTATTATATTAAACGAAAAAATTATATTTTTTCCGTCCTGAATAATGGCTAAACAATTAGGAAAAACTGCTTCTTAAAAATATGCTTTAGATACAATAAGCGCAGATTAACCCAATATTAAGCAGTTTACTATTATATCCCAACTTTTGTCAACTGTCAAGCACTTTTTCAAAAAAATTTAAAAAGCGACTTTTTCCGCAGAAACAGTCGCTTTTTTACGTTTTATTTTATTTTGAATTCATTTTGAGGTATGCGTTTATAAATCCGTCAATATCGCCGTCCATAACCGCGTTTATATTTCCGTACTCGTACCCTGTTCTGTGGTCTTTGGCGAGGGTGTAAGGCATAAAGACGTATGAACGGATTTGTGAGCCCCAGGCAATCTCCTTCTGGACGCCCTTGATATCCTCAATCTTTTCAAGATGCTCGCGTTCCTTGATTTCTATTAATTTGGATTTGAGCATCTTGAGGGCGACCTCACGGTTTTGGTGCTGACTGCGCTCGTTCTGGCAGGCAACGACAATTCCCGTCGGGATGTGGGTTATTCTGATTGCCGACTCGGTCTTGTTGACGTGCTGACCGCCGGCACCGCCCGAGCGGTAGGTATCGACCTTAAGGTCTTCCTCTCGAATTTCTATGTTGGCGTCGTCGTCGATTTCGGGCATTACCTCTATTGATGCAAAGGAGGTGTGACGTCTGCCCGATGAATCAAACGGGGATATGCGCACAAGGCGGTGAACACCGTTTTCACTCTTTAAATATCCGTAGGCATTAAGCCCCTCGATTACGAGCACGGCGCTTTTAAGTCCTGCCTCTTCCCCATCGAGAAAGTCCACCAGCTTGACGTTAAAGCCGTGGCGCTCGCCCCAGTGGGTATACATACGCACAAGCATTTCGTTCCAGTCCTGCGCCTCGGTTCCGCCTGCGCCTGCGTGGAAGGTTAAAATTGCGTTCTTGCTGTCGTATTCGCCCGAAAGCAGAGTTTCAAGGCGCTGTGCCGACAGCTGCTCTTCAAATGCACCTACATCGGTCAGCACCTCGTCAAGCAGGGATAAATCCCCCTCTTCATCGGCAAGCTCTATGAGCGTTAAGGTATCCTCATACTTTGCCGCCAGGCTGTCGTATCTTTCCACCTTTGCCTTTAGCTGACTTGTCTTCTGCAGGACCTTTTGAGAATTTTCAACGTCGTCCCAAAAGCCGTCCTCTGCGGCCTTAGCCTCAAGGGCTGCTATCTCCTCCCTGACCTTATCGAGTGCCAAGGCATCCCGAAGGTCAGAAAGCTCCGGCTTTAGACCTTCAAGCTTTAATCTCTGTTCTTCAAACTCAAGCATTTTATTGCACCTTTCGTGTAACGTATGCGTTCCAGTTTTCCTTAACGCATTCCTTAATTATTTCGAAACCGTTCTTTTGTAGCGCAGCCTTTACCTCGTCTGCCCTTAAATCGATTATGCCCGAACAGATAAAGAGTGCATCATCTTCCATATATTTATCTATTCCGTCACAGAGCGATATTATAACGTCGGCAACGATATTTGCACAGACAACCGAGAATTTTCCGTTTATCTGTTCTGTGAGGTTGCCGCAGATATATTCTGTCTTATCGGTTAATTCATTTATTTCGGCATTCTCGCGCGATACCTTTACCGACTGGGCGTCAATATCAACACCGACAGCGTTCTTTGCGCCAAGCAATACGCCCGCTATGCTGAGAATTCCGCTGCCGCAGCCAACGTCCAGTATCGTTTCGCCGCCCTTTATATATTCATCCAGCATCTCAAGGCACATACTCGTTGTGGCGTGGGTGCCTGTGCCGAAAGCGGCGCCGGGGTCGATTTTCAGTATTTTGCGGTTTTCCTTGTTTTCATAGCTTTCCCAGCTGGGACAGATGGCAAGGCGATTTCCTATTGCTGTGGGTTTGAAGTATTTTTTCCAGTTTTCCGCCCACGCTGAATCGTTAACGCCGTTTTTCTCCACAGTGGACTCTATGCCCTCTGCGCGAAGACGCTCTTTTAAAAATTCGACCGCCTCGAATGCGTTTTCCTCTTCTGCAATATATATATGAATATTAACGCGCGACCTATCCTTTTTTAGCAGCGCTTCATCAATCAGGTCGATATGGGCAATTTTGGGAGCTTCGCTTTCCATATCGGAATAGTCTTCTATATATATTCCGTAGGGCACAACCATATTTGCAATGGCTGCGGCGGTGTCGCTGTGCTGTGCTTCCACGCTTATTATAATTTCGGTCCAGTCCATTTTGAGCCTCCAAAGGTAATAAATTCCTATATATTGTAACACATTCTTTTACAATAGTAAAATACAAATTATTGATTTATTTTGAATTATATAGTAAAATTATCCATAAGCAACAAAACAGGAGGTTCTCTTATGATTTGGCATAGCGAACAGCTTGATGACATTATAAACATACTGCAAACCGATAAAACGCGCGGTCTTGAAAACTTTAAGGCGGAGGAGCTGCTTAAAACCTACGGCGGTAACGTCCTCTCGAACAAACGGCCGAGTTCTTTTTGGAAAAGGTTCTTTGCACAGTTTAAAAGCTTTTCAACCCTTTCCATTCTGGCGGTTGCAATTTTATCGGTTATTGTAACGCTCATCACGAAGGACAGGCAGTGGTTCTCTCCCCTGCTTATATTCACAATTCTGATTGTGAACGCGGCACTGACGGCGTATGAGGAGATTAAAACCGAGGACACGTCGGAGCTGCTTTTCGAAATCTCATCGCCTGCGGCAACCGTAATACGCGAGGGCATCAAGAAGGTTGTTGATGCATCGGCACTTGTCCCCGGCGACATCATCTTCATAAAAGAGGGCGATTACATATGCGCCGACGCACGTCTTATAAGTGCCAACGCTCTCATATGTAACGAGGCGGTGCTTACCCGGTCGGACGCGCCCATTGCAAAAAATGCCGACGGCGTGCTTGACGACATCACCCCCCTTTACGAAAGATATAATATGGTATTT
>CALDPI010000102.1 GCA_937912045.1 uncultured Clostridia bacterium | reverse complement strand
ATTAAATTGTAAAGGCAAAGCCTTAATACCAAATTGCGAGAAAACTGCGAGATGCAGAATTCTGAAAATGCAAACCGAAGTCACGAAAACCCCGATAAATAAAGGGTTTACGGAGAAGGGCAAGTGACAGACCCGACTATGTTTCGAGTGCGCCCCGTTATGACCACTTCGATACGTCACCGTATATGTTAAACTCCTAAGAGTTTATGAATACGCAACATTCGCGCTAAATTATTATATGATTAAGAGGCGGCTTTGTCAAGAAAAACTTGCGCCGGCTCTTGCTTTGTTATATAATCTTTTTATAACTTCTTTCGGGGGGATTTTATGTTTACGCGGATTAACAGCTTCGGTCTTTTCGGCATTGATGCATATCCTGTGCCTGTTGAGGCTGATATTTCGACCGGACTGCCTGCTTTTGATATCGTCGGTCTTGCCGACACCGCTGTTAAAGAATCGCGCGACCGCGTGCGCTCCGCCATTAAAAACTGTGGTTTTAAATTTCCTCTCGGCCGTATAACCGTAAACCTTGCACCTGCAGACAAGCGCAAAGAGGGCACGCTTTATGACCTGCCCGTTTTGGTTGCGCTGCTCGTGGCTTCCGGTCAGCTTAAGGCGCCGCTTGATGATGCCGCCTTTTTGGGCGAGGTTTCGCTTGACGGCAGGGTTCGCTCTATAAACGGTCTGCTTGCCATGGCCATTGAGGCTAAACGTCAGGGCATAAAGCGCCTTTTCGTGCCTGCGGCCAATGCCGCTGAGGGTGCCGTTGTTGACGGGGTTGAAATTTTTCCTGTAAATACGGTTGCAGAGCTTTACAAATGTCTTATAGGCGAGGGCAAAATCGAAGCCGCTAAGGCTACAGGATTTGTCCCTGCCGACGTGGTATCCACGCTTGATTTTGCCGACGTTAAGGGGCAGACCATTCCAAAAAAAGCGCTTGAGGTTGCCGCTGCGGGCGGCCATAACGTGTTGCTCATCGGCCCTCCGGGCTCGGGCAAGAGCATGCTCGCCAAGCGCATGCCCACAATTCTGCCGCAGATGACACACGAGGAATCGATTGATGCGACCAAAATTCATTCCATTGCCGGTACGCTACCGCCCGACACCTCGCTCATAACCACGCGGCCTTTCCGTTCGCCCCACCACACAATATCGGTTGCGGGTATGTCAGGCGGCGGCTCTATTCCCCGTCCGGGTGAAATATCGCTCGCACATAACGGCGTTTTGTTTTTGGACGAGCTGCCCGAATACCATCGCGACGTTATGGAGGCGCTCCGCCAACCGATTGAGGACGGCCGTGTGACCATATCCCGCGTGGCAGGAACGCTTACATATCCCTGCGCCATCACGCTGATTGCGGCAATGAATCCCTGTCCGTGCGGCTTTTTCGGTCACCCCACAAGAGAGTGTAAATGCTCACCCCAAGCGGTGCATAAATATCTTTCAAAAATTTCGGGTCCAATGCTTGACCGTATTGATTTGCACGTTGAAGTGCCGCCCGTAGATTACGAGGCACTAAGCTCCAATAAAACAGAGGAAAGCTCTGCCGAAATCC
>CALDPI010000101.1 GCA_937912045.1 uncultured Clostridia bacterium | reverse complement strand
CTATTTTACTCCCGCTATTGCGCGAATTGTAATTACTCGCCAACTGGTCAAACACTTTTTGCACGTTTCTTCCGTTTGTATCTATATTAATAAAATACTCATATTCAATCTTACCCTTAGCTTTACCTTTCTTGTGTATATGTTTTCTTAAAGTTCATAGCCGTTCTCCTTCATATATTTTTCCCGGCAGGCAGGGCAATAACAGGCGTGCGGCCAATAAAGCATATCAAAGAAGATGGCGTCCATATCGAAAAAGTCGAGCATTTCGTCTATCTGACGGAAGACGAACTCACGATAGCCCAAATTATTTGGACAGCACAGTCCGCTGCGGTCATACACCTTGTTCTCACGGCAGGATTTTCCGTTCTCCCCGTGCATACGCCATTCCGGATGTGTATCGTGTGCCCACTGGTTATAGTCAAGGCTGTAATAGCCCACGACGTTTATTCCGTCGGCGCGGCACAAATCCATAAGCTTTTTGATGTCATCGGGCTTTTTCTTGAAGTGGTTGTGGGTTTTGCCCGTTTTGGTGGGCCAGTTGCAAAGGCCAACGTGTGACTGCATATATATCATTGCCACCTGAACCCTTGCTTTTTTAAGCATTGCGTGATAGCTTTCGGGAGAAAACTCCGACAAAAACTCATCACTCCAGTCGTCGATGTGCATATCTAGCAGATGACGTCTGTACTTATTGCTATACCATTTCATTATACTGCCTCCCTTTCGTTCTCTACATATATTGTAACGCTTTATTCGATTTTTTAATAGATATAATAATCTAAAAAAATAGCACTTTCGATTATTTTTGTTGACAATGTTTTTTTGTTGGTTTATCCTTGTATTGTGAGGTGATTTTATATGCTGATACACGCCGACCGCGACGAGCTTTTGGCACTTGCAAAAAGCTTTTATGACGTTTCACACACGATGATTTCGATATATGATGCCAATAAAAAGCCGATTTGCTCCTATCCGTCCAGAATGTGCCAGTTTTGCAGCGAGGTGCGCAAAAGCCCAACCCTTACCATGCGGTGCATCAAATGTGACGATATTGCGCTGGAAAAATGTGACGAAACGCGCGGGGTTTACAGCTATAAATGCCATATGGGGCTTATGGAGGTTGCCGTACCGATTATTCAGTATGATATGGTCATCGGTTATATTCTTTTCGGACAAATCACCGATAATAAGGATAAAAGTGAGCTGCTTGTCGGACTTGATGAGGTAGCAAAAAAGCACGGACTTGACCTTGTAACCTTAAAGGAGGGCGTGCAAAAAATCAAATACCGTTCGCCGCAATACATATCCTCAATATCGAAGCTTACCGAAATGTGCGCAAACTATATCTGGCAGAACAGCTTTATAAGTATTAAAAACGGTACAACGGCGCACGCGCTTGACATTTACATCCGCGAAAACCTCTGCGCCGACCTATCCGTCCCTGCGCTTTGCAAAAAATTTAGCACCTGCCGAAGCACTCTTTATTCCATATCTAAGGAGCATTTTGGATGCGGCATTACCGATTACGTTACGCGATGCCGCATCTCTCTTGCCAAAAAGCTTTTGCGTGAAAAGCACGCGGTTTATGAGGTCGCCGAGATGGTCGGAATTCCTGATACGAATTATTTTATAAGACTTTTCAAAAAGCATACGGGCACAACGCCCAAAAAATATTAAAAGCCGACGTTTGTCGGCTTTTAATTTTGTTTACTTATTGTTCTTTTCATATGTGAAAGGTCATAAAACCCACATTCGTGTGCAACCTCGGTTTTTGTGAGGATTCCGCGTTTTAACAGTTCTTCTGCTTTTTTTAGGCGATAATTATTGAGATATTCAATAGGTGACACGCCACACACACAAACAAAAGAACGTATAAAGGTAGAACGCGACATACAGGCTTTTTCGCACAAATGGTCTATGGTTATCTTTTCACCATAATTTTTATGAATATATTCAAGCGCCGACAAAATCTGCAATTCGTTTTTGTTTTTCCCTTTTTTAGTGTTTTTAATTTGCTCATACAAAAGTGCAGAAAGCCAAAAAAGCAACTTTTTAGCGGTTTGATATTTTAGTTCCCCATATTCTTCCCACGAATATTTTCCCTTGTCCTCAATAAATTCCAATTCGTACTTAAGTTCTATCATGCGAACATCGTTTAGATGTAAAAATATAGGATTTGAGAGGTTGCTACGCAAAAATGGCTCTATTTCCATCAGTTCCAAATAACCGTTAACGTTTTTTGCTTTTTGTGCCAGCTTTTCTATAAAATTTTTATGAAAAAGCACGTGGTAAACTTCAAGCCCACCCGTATTTTTATAGGCGTGAGCAACCATTGGAGGTATGACGAAAACGTCACCCACCGTTACGCTTAATACGTTATTTTCTATTGTATGCA
Source organism: uncultured Clostridia bacterium (assembly GCA_937912045.1). GTDB lineage: Bacteria > Bacillota > Clostridia > Oscillospirales > Acutalibacteraceae > SIG589. The sequence goes on along the minus strand of CALDPI010000101.1, from coordinate 15,386 downwards.
CACCTGTACCCGAAAGAACTATATTCATTTCATAAAAATCGTGATTGTGTAGCGGTATTTCATAATCGCGATAGGAAAATCCGTGCACCAATAATCCGTTTTTGAAGTTGCTTTTTTCGTCACAATGAAATTTTATATCTATACGAAACACCTCTTTTGAAATAATTTTACATAAAATAGAGCGTATTTTACTATTATTATGCCATAAACCATTGTATAATACAAGTGCAAATTGTAAATGAGGTGTTTTTATGGAAAGAATAAAAATTTTACGAAATAAAATTTTAGAAAAAGGTTTTACCTTTGGAATGGAGTTTTATTACCTATTTTATAAAGAATTTGACAGACTTAAGGATTTATCTGAAGCAGAACGCTACGGCGAAGCGTTTTTTTATGCGTTTTCTAATATGACACCATCTATTTCATACGGCGAACTGATAGTCGGCAAACGTGATATCGGCGTTAGTGAAAGTGAGGGAAATGAATGGAACGAAAAATATAAAGTTATTGCAAAAGAATGCAAAAAGAAGTATGGCGGCTATATGGATTCTCATATGTCTATTGATTATCCTCTTTTATTAAACGAAGGCATTGAGGGAATAATGGCAAAAATCGACGGTTACCTTGCCGAGTGCGAGGACGAGAAAAAAGCGTTTTATAAATGTGCTAAAAGATGCTTGGAAGCGGTTATTGTCCACGCAGAAAATTATGCCGATGCAGCGGCGAGAATGGCAGAAAAAGAAACCGATATTATAAGGCAAAAAGAACTTTTAAAAATTTCAAAGGTTTGCCGCAACGTGCCGAGAAAACCCGCACGTAGTTTTTATGAGGCGGTGCAATCGGTACATTTTGTCACCCACTGTGTATCACTTAATCCTTACATTGTCGGCGTACAACAATTCCAATTAGGACACCCCGACAGATATCTTCTGCCGTTTTATGAAGAAGATATCAAAAACGGTAAAATCAGTAAAGACTTTGCACAACTTTTGCTTGACTGTCTTGGAATCCAGATAAACAACCGCGTACAAAGCGGACTTTCGAGTGGATATATGGTCGGCGGACGCGACAGAAATGGAAAAATAGTTGAAAATGACCTCACATATATGTGTATGCAAGTAGTGGACGATATTCGTCTTGTATACCCCGCTGTTGGACTTTGCTACACCGATGGTATGTCTGACGCGGTTTTGGAGAAAGCGTGTTCTTTACTTCTTAAAGGACATTCGCACCCCGCAATTTTCAACGATGACATTATCACAAAGGGGCTTTTGTATTACGGTATGCCCGAAGACGAGGCACACGATTATATTCACAGCACGTGTGTTGAAATCACACCCACAGGCGCTTCAAACGTATGGGTTGCAAGTCCATACACCAATCTGGCTCAACTGTTGCTTGACTGTATGGATAAGGAATATGAAAGTTTCGACGACTTGATTAACGCATATTTAGCTCATCTTGACGAGTGCATTAAACTAAACTGGGAAAAACAGTGTACACATAGAAAAAACAGATTAGAGGGCGGATTTAACCCACTGCTTTCCTGTTTTGTTAACGACTGTCTGACTCTCGGTTTGGATATTGAAAGAGGCGGTGCAAAATATAACTGGATTTTACCTTCGTTTGTCGGCATGGCAAACCTTGTTGATTCGCTTTATGCTATAAAGCAACTGGTTTTTGAAGAAAAGAGTCTCACTATTGCTGAATTTTATAAAATTTTGGCGGACAACTATGAAAACAACGAGGCGCTGAGACAGAGAATCCTTAAAAAAATTGCCAAGTACGGCAATGACAATGATGATATTGACAAATACTTTATCCTGATTTCCGAACATATTGCCAACACCTGCGAAAAATTTACCTGCCCCGCACAGAACGGCAAACTTATACCGTCCGTTTTTTGTTGGATAATGCACGAACGTTTCGGCAGCGAAACGGGCGCGACGCCCGACGGCAGAGTGGCGCACTTTCCGCTTGGTGACGGCTCGAGCGCTTGTCAGGGACGCGAGATGAACGGACCGACCGCTTCTATCCTTTCTGCAACAAAATGGGACCACCACAAGTTTATAGGCGGCGTTGCTGTTAATCTTAAATTTTCAAAATCTTCACTTGGAAGTGATTCACTATCCAACGTTAAGAACATCGTGAAAACCTATTTAGAGCGCGGCGGTTTTGAACTGCAAATCAACGTTGTGGATAACGAAATTTTGAAAGCCGCACAGAAAAACCCCGAAAACTACAGGGATTTGGTTGTTCGAATAGGCGGATACAGCGATTATTTTGTAAGGCTTTCACCACAAATGCAAAAAGAAGTTATTTTAAGGACGGCACACGATGCTTAAAGAAGGTAATATTTTTAACGTTCAGCGTTTTAGCACCAAGGACGGACCCGGCATACGCACAGTTGTGTTTTTCAAAGGTTGTCCGCTTGACTGTGCCTGGTGCCACAACCCCGAATCTAAAACCCAAAAACCACAACTAATATTTGATGAAAACGCCTGTATTTTATGCGGGGCGTGTGGCAACGTATGCCCAAGCGGTGTTCATATTTTAAGCGATAAACACTCGCTTTTGCGCGATAACTGCAATGGGTGTTTTGCTTGTTCGGATATATGCCCTACGGGTGCTTTAGAAAAATGTGGCAAGGAAGAAACCGCTGAAAATATAATTAAAACCGTACTGAGCGACAAGCCTTTTTACAAACAGGATGGCGGCGTAACGTTTTCGGGCGGCGAACCGCTTATGCAGTATGATTTTTTGCTTACATTACTTAAAATGGCAAAAGAGGAAAACATACATACCGCCATAGAAACCTGCGGTTTTACAAATTGTGATTTAGCACCACTTTGCAAATATACGGACTTATGGCTATATGACGTAAAACTTTTATCTGATGAACTACACAAAAAGTGGACGGGCGTTTCAAATGAGATAATTTTAGAAAACCTTAAAACAATTGATGCTTTAGGTGGGAAAATTATTCTTCGCTGTCCAATAATACCCGACGTTAATTTATGCGAAGAACATTTTTTGGCTTTATCGGACCTTGCAAACGAACTGAAAAACGTTGTGGAAATTAACCTTGAGCCGTATCATCCGCTTGGGGTATCGAAATCGGCGCGGCTTGGAGTTGAATCGAAGTTTAATTGCAAGGATTTTTTGAGTGCCGAACGTCTTTCTCCTTTTATAGAACTAATTGAAAATAAAACACGTATACCAATTAAAATAATATAAAAAAACGCAAGTCTTACGACTTGCATTTTTTATTATTTAATACCTTTGTAACCGTTGTTGACACGATAATTCCGAGTGCCAATGCTGCGGCAAGAGAGAGGGTTGATACACCCTTTGAAAGAAAATTCTCCATATCGCTCTGGAAGGCGTATGCCATTGTGTAATAAAGCGAGCCGCCGGGGATTAGCGGTATAAGCGAGATGGTTATAAAACAGGTGGTTGGGCTTTTAAGTCGCCTTGCCATTACCTCTGAATAAAGCGACATTATCAGCGCAACGAAAAAATAATTTATCGGTTCATTTTTTATGAATGTATTTAAAACGAGGAAAAGTGTCCACGAAATAAAGCCGCCGATTGATGCCATCAAAAGACGTTTTCCGCGCACGTTAAAGAGCACGCCGAATCCGAGTGAGCCTATAAAGCCTGTCAAAATCTGTATTATTGCCTCTTTCATAGCACGATACCTCCCAACACTGCCACAAGGAAATAGCCTGCGGCGATTGCAAGGGCGGTGAGCGCCGCCTCGATTGAGCGAAGAAGACCTGCAATGCTGTCGCCCGTGAACAAATCTCTGAGGGCATTTGTAAGGCCGATGCCGGGGATAAGGCTCATTATATTACCTATAATGATTTTATCGACGCTTGGCACGATTGATAGCTTAACCGCGACAAAGGCTATGAGTGTTGCCACAATCGCCGATAGGAACTTTTGAAAAATCTTGTTTGTGATTACCATATCACAAAGCAGGATTGTCACCCTTACGAGTGCACCCGTGAAGAAGGATACGAGCATTTCAAAAAGTCCGCCACCGAAAAAAAGCGTAAACGCGCCCGCTATTGCCGCGTAACAAACACACTCAAGCCAGAACGGATAGTTTTTGCATTTCTTTGCTTTTTGCAGGCGAGCACGAATTTCTGCTTCGTCTAATTTTTGCTCGCATATTTCTCTTGAGAGCTGATTCAGGTGGTGCAGTCTTTCAAAATCCATCGTAGAACTTGTAATGCGGCGAGTCTGGGTGTGTGCTTTACCGTCAGCCGTATGGACGGTTACGACCATACTGCTCGTTATTATAAAAACGTCGGTACGAACGGCACCAAGCGCCGTACACATTCGCACAACACTGTCCTCTACCCTATGCACCTCGGCGCCTGAAAAAAGCATTTCCTCGCCTATGTCCATTACGCAATCAAGTAAGCTTTTCATAAATTACTCCAAACTAAGCATTTACTGTTTCGGACTTATTTGCGGTTTCAATTTCTTTTCTTGCTTTATGTGCGGCAGAAATTACAAACTGAAGTGCGATTATTACGCAAAGCATTGCCACAGCGCAGATTATAAAGCCCGGATTATAGCTGCCAAAAATATCAAATATGCTATTCATCATTACGCTGCCGAGAGCATAGCCTGCGGTGTTTGCCGAAACGAATATGCCCATTATTTTGTTAAAGGATTTTTCACCAAAGAGGTCGCCTGCATATATGGGAAGCATTATGGTTTCAAGTGGGAGTGCAAGCGACGAAATAACGGCATATATTACTGCCATTATTTTTCCTGTTACTGTGGGTGCCATAAGTGCGAGGGAAACCATTGTTACAAGCGATGCGGCAGAACAGGTTGAAATTGTTACACGAAGGCCGAATTTATCATAAATAAATCCCGTTAAGAACTTGAAGCCTGTGAGGGCAACCGAGTGAAGACTCATCATTGTGGCGATATATGCGGCGTCAAGTCCGACGTCACGCATATGGGCGCCTGCCACGCCGTTTACACCCTGCAAAATAAATCCTGTTAAGAAAATGCATATGAGAGCACTGTAGAAAAAGTGCTTTTTAAGGGCGGCGGAAAAGTCCATTCCAACCCAGGATTGTCCGCGGGATTTCTTTTTCGGAACCTCTGTTTTGCTGCCGTCGTGGTTCTTGGGATTTTCTCTGAACAGTGCAAAAATTACTACGGCGACAACCGCAAGAATTATTGCAACAAGGCGATATGCCGTTCTATAGCCGAAGGCAGTACTCTCATCATATATAATGGGGGTCACAATCTGTGCTGCAAGTGCGCCGCCAAGGCCGTTTGCTGCCAGAATTGCGCCCATAATGGTACCCTTATTTTCCTTGCTCCACTTTGTTACAACGCAGCCGACCATTGTGGTTGTTGTCCACGAAAGGCCGATGCCTAAGAGTGCGCCGCCAATGCAAAAAACAGGCACACTGGTTGCAAAGGAATATATTAGCATTGAGGCTATCAGGCAGAGAAAGCCCGCACATATGAGCTTTTTTGTGCCGAAGCGTGATACAAGTGTGCCGAAAAACAGGTTTATTACCGCAGTTGTGATAAAACGAACGCTATCGTTAAGTGCGAAGGCGCCGCGCTTTATTCCGAGTGCGTCGGTAATGGCACCTATGTAAAGGCTTTTGTTCGAACTGCAAAAGCCCAGACAGGTGAAGACCATCAAAAAGCACAGAGCGATAATCACCCATTTGTAATCTAACTTTTTTGCATTAGGTTTTGTTTCCAAGATAAGCACACCTCTTTATAAATTTAAAGCCGAAGCTTTTATTAACCCTTTTTAAAGCGTTTCCACAGCGGCATTGCGATTATTCCAAGCAAAACCGCGAGGGCGACGGCTGCCACCCAGGTTATTGCGACGGTGGTCCATCCGAAGCTGTCTGCTATGCGAGTAAAGCCATAGCTTTGCGCCATAACACCAAAGGATGCGGCAGCATTCATAACGCCTGCAGCGGTGCCGCTCTTTTGAAAGCGTGAAAACTGCATATTGCAGTATGCGCTGAGCAAATTAGCCGCTGAAAGCACGCAGGTAATTATGCACAGCATAACAACCGCCGTCGATACGCCAATCTTGCCTGTGAACACAAAGACCACAGTCGGCACCAGAGCGAGAGCAAACATAAGAGTTGTTCCCTTTACCTCGTCCTTAATATGCTTGGGGTACAGCAGCTTTTTCATAAGCAGGGTGCCAAGGATTGCCGAAATATTCACAAGCATATTAAGCAGGTTTCCGATTGAAGGCGAGACACCCTCATAGCTTTCCATAAGGATTGTGGGCGAGAGTGTTTGTGCCGAGTTGCATATGAGAATTCTCAGGAAGAAAATAACAATTATGAACAAAAATCCGCTTTTTAAGAAAAGGCTCATGGTTGAGGCCTCTCCTGTGGATTTTTGATTTGCCTGCTTTTTATTAAACGTAACGTCGGGAATCATATATCCGCCAACGCGCTCACAAACTATGTGGAATATAACCGCGAGTGCAATCAGTGACACGGCTGATATGGCAAAATTATATTGCCATTTGGATATGAGTGCCGCAACGAGATACGCAAGAATCAGTCCGACAGACGAAGCAAAAGACATATAAAATGCAGAGCTTTCCCTGTCTGCAGCATAAATCTGTGAGGATATTATTTTGAAAATTGATGGCCAAAGCGCAAACTGCACGACGGCGTTAAGCACCCAGGCGGCGAGAATGACGTAATAATTCTGGTTGAAAAAAATAATTAAATTTACCAAGCCGCTACCCAAAAGGCCGATTTTCACAAGTCTTTCGGGGTCGTATTTATCGGCGAAAATTCCGCCGACAACCTGAAGCGGTGCATATACTATGTAAAAAGCGGAAACTATAAGGCCTGTTTGTGATTTGGTCATTGCCCCCTCGGCAACGATGGAGGCCATTGCGGCGGTAAAACAGTTCTTTGTCATATATACCACTGCATATAAAATCCACAAAAACCAAAAGAAACGACGGCTTACTTTGGCGTATTCAAAATGTACGTTTTTCATATCCCCCACCCCGTATTTTCATACCAAATAATTGTAACACAGATTTCTGCCATAAACAATCTCATTTTTCACTATTCTATCTTAAATATTGTGTTTATGACAAACAGGCGGTAAAAATCACCGCCTGTTTTCATTATTTTATGCCGAAAATTTTTGCTGAATTTTCATAGAATATTTTGTTGACGTCGGATTTGCAAAGGCCCAAACGCTCACACGCCCGCTTGCAAGCCATAATCTCCTCATAAACAAAGAAGGTGATTTTGTCTGCCTCGGGATAGTCAATCTCACGCATGTGTGGGTCAACCGAAACGTCGCCCAAGGAACCTTTTGGAATCTCGTTTATGTAGAAGCCATTCTCAACCGTACGGCGCGCCTTCATTCTGAAAATGGGGAAATCGGTGCCGTAGATAAAGCGGTCGGGTCCAAACTGCTCGAGCACCTTTTCCATAACGTAGGAATTGGTGTTGGCGGTGAAATCCCAAATGGTTTTTTCGGAATTTTTGAGAAAATCGAGCGCGTCGCCAAGGTCCTCGTTTGCGTAGGCGCGACCAAGGTGTGCAATTATAAATTTAATGTTTGGATACTTCTGCTCTATCTCCAGAATCTGATGATAATTAACAGGGTCGGCGAGGCGACGGGGACGTGCGATATGCAGCTGCACAACCCAGCCGTGCTTATCAGCAAGTGCCAAATGCTCGTGCGGGAGAAAGTCGTATATTCTGATTTCGTCATTCGGAATATAGCTCGGTGCGTACTGCAAATAGACCTTAAGTCCCTTAAAGCAGGGGTTTTTGAGCACCGCCTCTTCAACCTCGGCTGCCGACTGTGACGGATGGCTTAAATACAGCGCAGGCAGGTCGTACTCGTTGGCTTTTTCTGCCACGTATTCGTTGTTTTTTGTAACATCCATTGTGATTTTTGGGTCGGCATAAAGCACGGATATTACCTTTTTATCAGGAAATAAAAGTGCATTTGTCTCATTTAAATCCTCAACCGAATTATCAAGAGCCACCATTGATGGCCAGGCACAAGAGCGGTGTGCCGTATCGACACCGACGTGGTTGAACTCGTCCAGCCAGACGTGTGTGTGACAGTCAATGAACGTATCGGGAAGAAAATTTTTAAGGTTTTCTTCATAAAACTGCTTATCGTATGCATTAACCTCAAACAGTGCCATATCTCTACACCCTTTCGCCGTTTAAGAAGACCGATTTTACTTCAATACGGTCGTTGATTATAATAAGGTTTGCCTTTTTTCCAACCTCTAAGCTGCCGACCTCATCATCAATTCCGAGAAGTCTTGCGGGGTTGATTGTTGCCATTTGTATTGCGTGACAAAGGCCGTAGCCTGTGTGCACCATAAGATTGCGACAGGCGTTATCAAGTGTGAGGCGGCTGCCTGCAAGGTGGCCCTCATAATCATAACTGAGGTCGGGACCGTAGGCAATGCCGTCCGCCTCGTTATTTTTATAGTTGTTCTTATCCGCCATATTGTCGGTTATGAGAATGATTTTTTCGACACCCTTTACACGCACAACCATCCGCATCTTTTCGGGGTCAACGTGTATGCCGCGCTCGTCAGAGATAAGCTCTGCATATATTTCGGGGTCGAGAAGTGAAAACTCGTCACAGCCGGCGGCAAGAAGCCCCTGCGCGTGACCCGGGCATTTACCCGAATCACTGAAATGCGTTTGCACCTTGATGCCGTATTTTTTCATTCTCATACAATCGCGTGCATGACATCTGGTGTGGCCGACTGCGAATATGGCGTTGCTGTCAACACTCTTTACGTCCGCCATAAATCCGTCTATACCCTCTCTGCCCGGGTCAATCGCCCAGATTTTTGCAAAGCCTGCCATCTGATTTATGAGGTTTTCGTAGTCTTCCTTCTTAATCTCGCCGTGCCACAGAATTTGATTTTGGTTGCTGCCGAAGCCGCCCATATAGGGCCCTTCCATATAAATTCCGCCGATAACCCTACCAGCACCGACCTTTGATGCCGCCTTTACCCTTTCGAGTCCTAAGAGCAGCTGCTCTTCGGTCAGGTTACAGTAAAACGTGGGTAGAATGGTGGTCATTCCGTGCTTTATGAAAAACTCGCAGCAATGTGTGGGGTTTTCCCAAAAAAGCTCGTCAGGGCCGCCGTGGTTATGTATGTCTATAAGGCCGGGAGCGGTATAAAGTCCGCCTGCGTCTATTATCTCTGCGCCGTCAGGGATGGTGATTTCATTTTCCTTACCTAAGGCAATGATTTTGCCGTCCTGCCAGACTATTGCACCGTCAAAAACGATGCTCTTTTCCAAAATCAGATTAGTATTAACAATGGCTTTAATCATAATTTTTATATATCCTTATCTTCTATTCCGCAGTGCCAGCTTGCAAAGGGCTTTGCGATTGCCTCTGACACGTAGCAGGTGCCCTTACCTAAGCGGAGAATTGATGCAGGGCATTCCATTGAAATCGGTCCGTAAAGCTCAAGGCGAGAAACCATTCTCTGCCAGGTCTGACCCGAATCGTTAAGCATAAGATTATGCATTTCAAAGCGCTCGCGTGCGTTGACAATATCGCGCGGGCCGATGGTTGCAGATTTATACGGCACCGCCCAAACGTCACCCGAGCTGCCCATAGGGCTGAAGAGCGAGTTTTCGCAGATGGTGAGTGGAGTGGTGGTGACGATTCTCGAGCCGAGCTTGCAGAACTCTTCGAGTGAGTCTGCCTTGAACTCCTCTGTTCTGGGGTCGATAAATGCGGTGTGTCCCGGCCAGCCTGTTGCTGTATAGACAATGTCAGCTCCACCGTTACCAACCTCTTCAATTATTGAAGAATATACCCCCTCGCCCTTGTTTTCGTTGGTGTGAACATGCCAATGGTCAACGGGAGGACGCAAGTCCTCGCGGATTCTGGCATAGAAATGGTTCATAAAAGAATAGCCGAGGCCTGCGCCGTATGTGAGCGGTGCAACGTTGCCGTCCTCGTCTGCCCACTCGTCCATTGCAAAGGCGTGAACGTTGCGGCAGGAAACGTTGAACTTATTAATCATATTAGCAACGGCGGAATATGCATCGGGCCACTGGTTTGGACAAATCATTGTGAAAGGTTTGTCCTCCTTATCCGACATTAAAATGCGGTAGAACATATCCTGCACCATATGAAGTGTAGGGTTAAGCACAACCTTAACGGAAAAACCGTTCTCATTTGTATATTCCATATCCTCGCGCTTTATATTGCGCACGCGTTCCAGCTCTTCAAGCGGTAAATCGCTGTGGGGAAGCCACGGTGCAGGTTTAAAACGAAACTCATCATAAAGTGCCATAATTATTGCTCCTTGTAAACTTATTTTTACACTATTATTATATCAATTCACCCTTTAAAGTAAATAGATAGTTTAACGGAAAATATGGATTTTTTTACGATTTAAAAAACAGACTGCTTTTTGAACAGTCTGTTTTTAAACTAATCTTCTGCTATTACACTGTCGAGTCTTTTTTCACAAAAGTCCAAAAACTCGCCCCAGAGGGCGCTGTTTATAAACCTGTTTTCACCCGTTTTTCTGAGAAGCTCTGCGTTGACAGCGGTATTGTTATTCCAGGTGTGATTGCCGATAAATACGTCAACCTTTTCTGCGCGCAGACGGTTTAAGGATGCGCGGTAGCCCTCACGGCAGCCGTCATAATCAAACTTATCCTTTACAAGCGTATTTGCACCTGCACCGCCAAACATTCCAACACGGTAGGCTTTGCCGTTTTCCTCTGTTTCGTAAAAAAACGACACCGTACCCTTGGTATGACCCGGAGTTTCCATAAAGGTAATTTCCGTATTGCCGAGGCAAAGCTTGTCGCCATCGCTTATTAAAATATCGGGATTAAAATATGCCTTGGCCTTTTCTGCATCCTCCCTGCCAATCAGGGTTTTGGCGCCCGACAGCTCTGCTACGGCTGCGGTGGCTTCGGTGTGGTCCCAATGCCAATGGGTATTTACTATGTATTTTATATCCTTAGGGTTAAAGCCGAGCTCGTAAATTGAACGGATGACAAGATAAAGTGTATTCTCATAGCCTGTATCGATTAAAATCAGTCCGTCGCCCGTATCAATCAGGTGTGCGGAAGCCTGAAACGTACCGACAAAATATGTGTTGCCGATTATATGAAAGGGCTCTATCCTGCCCTCCCACGCGTTTCCTATTTTTCTTCTTTCAAACATAAAATCACCCTATATCATTATAGTTTATGATACGGGTGATTTCAATTACCATATTTGAAGATTTATTCCCATTTTACTCCATTTATTTTTAAAATATCATCCAAACAGGAAAAGAGCAGTTTAAACTCCTTACTTGCCACTACCCGTTTAAGCACAATGTAATCAACGGTGTAGCCTTTGTTGTTTTTATGCTCGTCCATTATTCGAGCGCGGCGCTCTTTTGATATATTATCAATGAAGAGTTTATATTCCTCGCTGTTTGAATGGCAGAAGTCATAAACCTCTCTCGTTGCAATGAAAAAATTATAAATTCTTTCCCACTCGCTTTGCGTAAACCACAAAAGCCTTGAAAACATTAGAATCGCCCCTTATTATCATAAAACAAAAAGTCCGTGCTATTTGGGATAATGATACGACTAAAACATACCGAATTGGGATATTAGAATTATACCAATGTGGGATAATATTGTCAAGGGGTGGTTTTATGAGATTGAAAGAAATCAGAAAATCCAAAGGCATTTCCCAGCTGAAATTAGCGCTTGACCTCAACACAAACCAAAACACGATAAGCCGCTATGAAACGGGCGAACGCGAACCCGGAATTTGCGAGCTTATCAAAATCGCAGATTACTTTAATATTTCGGTTGACTATTTACTCGGTCGGACCGATAATCCTGAAATGAAAAAATGAGTTGGCAAAGCCAACTCATTTTTTATTATGCCGTTTTATTTTTTCTGAATCTTAAAAGTCCGATTGCCGCAGACAGTATTGCGACCGATTCGTAAATTATGCCGCCGATGGACATTACAAAGCAGTTATAAACCACAGCCATCGGGCAGGAAATCAAAATGCTCTTGCGCAGGTTGTTGGGGTTTTGGAAGGACATACAATATGAATTAATCACAAGGCCCGCAATGATGAAGACCGAATACCAGCCCTCCCACGAGAGTGCGCCCGCTATGCCCATTATTACCGCAAATATCGCAGCCCAAATTCTGTTAAGCCTTGGGTTATTGCCTGTGAAGTAATAGACGATATTTCGTATTATGGCGATGGTGTTGAGTGCCATTCCGACATAGGCGCCAATGAGAAAATAGTGAATACTCAGGCAAACGACCGTTGCAATATGGACATAAAGCACCTGCTTGCGCGTCTTCATCTGATAGTTTACAAAGCCCAGAATGACCGCCACAATACCGAGCGCCTGTCCTATTATAATAAGCACCTTATCCACGATTAACACTCCCTATTACACTAAATTATGGTACAAAACGTGAAAATTTAATCCAAATAATCCGCAATCGGCACAAAGCACGACGGAACGTGGAATTTCCGTTTTAGTGTCGGCACCAAGGAAAACAGATGCTTTTCAGCCTCTCCCCCGTCGGTTTCTATGCGATACGCATTAAAGCAGAGCTCACCGTCGCCTGTTTTGACACGTTCCTTATTAAAGCTGAATTCGGCAACGTAGCCGTTTTCGGTGGGGGTCACGGTGCTGTCCACAAAGCTTTCCTCCACATAGGTTGTGTGGAGAATGGGTTTTCCGCTCTCGTCCTCGCCGCAGTACTTAATATGGGCTAAAAACTGCTTATTGCCGGGCGTTATCTCGAACTCATAATACTCCTTTTTTTCGGGGTGCGAGCCGATGAATACCTCACACACGTCACCAAGGTAGTGGGCGTCGTTATATTCGCTATAGGGGCAAAAGCACTCTGAGGTATCAGCCACAAAGCGAAAATGAAGACGTCCGTCGCGCTCGGAAATTTGCAGCGTTGTTTTATAAAAAGCAGCTGTTCCTTCAACACAGTTTTTTAAATTATGTATCATTATAACCTCTTATATTATATCTTTTACGTTTTTAACAATTTCTCTTGCCAAAAGCTTATAGCCCTCGTCGGTCAGATGAACGCCGTCGGCAGAGAGCTTTTCGCTATTTGCCTTGGTGAGTGAATATAAATCGACCGTGGGCAGATTATATTTTTCTGCCAGCGCACGAACAACGCGGTTTCTTTCGCACACACGCGCGTCGCGCTCTGCATCTTTAACGTGGGTGGTGAACAGCAAGACAAGCGGTGTTCCCTTAAACTCATCAAGCAAAAAGGAAAGCATTTTTTCATATGCAGCGGCATATTCGCTCTCATCCGCAAGATGCCAGCCATGCAGGCCGTTGTTAAAAAGCACAACCGCCCTTTCGCCCTGTTGGGCTGCAAAGGTATGCAAGGACTCTGTAAAATATGGGTTGTCCAGCGCCTTTGAGGTGCCGAAGCCGTCAAAAAAGATTTTTTCTGCCGCCTCTTCCGTTGCCACACGACGGGTGGCGCAGGAAATCGAATCGCCGATGTACAGCGCGCGCGGCACGCCCTTTGTGGTGGCGTGCTCCCACCAGACATTATCCCACTCGTACGTTTCAAGGGGATTGTTATTTTCTTCTCTTTCGTATGTAAAATCACTCATTTGTATCACCTATTTCAGTATATCACAGTAAAAACGCACAGGCAAGGAAATTATCCCGTCAGTTACGCTCAAGATACATAACCTGATACTTTATGCCGATGTTAATACGGGTCATAGTATCATCTCCATTTTAGACTCCATAGATTTGATTTGATATTATTTAATTTCTACATTGGTTACAAATTAAACATTCGCTGTTTGGGTGCAAAATTATAAATTTAATAATTTCACATTAAATCTTCTTTGTATCTCACATTATTTCAATGCTTTCACACAAATCTTTAACACCTTTTCCAAGTGAAAACTTTGCCAAACCCTCTGTATGTACAGTTAAATAAATTTTCTTGTCAATTTGTTTCCATTCTACTGCAACTTTTCCGTTCGGTGTTATATAACTTCCTTTGGCAAATTCAAGCGACTTGATAAATTTCGGTTGAATAATTACAAAATCAGGGTCGTTACAAAAAGGATTAACAGAAATCCCCACAATATGACGGAGATACCACGCAGAAACATCAGCCATAAAATGATGGTTGTGAGAGCCAATTCGCTTTCCGGGAGCGCTAAATCGCTCCCAAACGGTTGTTTCCCCACGGTATATCATATTCGCATAAGAAGGGTGTGTCGGTTTTGTAATCATATGGTACGCAAGGTCTGCAAATCCGTGCTCGGCAAGGACGTGGAAAATGGTGCGCATCCCAAGAAAACCACAATCAAAACTATCGCCTTTCTCCTTGATGCATGTGACAAGACATTGCAACGCTTTTTCTTTCTCTTCTTCATCAAAAATATTGGCATACAAGCCCAACGCCTGCGAGGTTTGACAGATGCGGTAGGTGTTTTGCCGATACTTTTTAGTTTTGCCGGCAGTGATAACACCCTTGTCGTTGTACTCCTCACGGATGGCTGTTTTCAGAAGCGCATAACTTTCAGCACAATAATCGGCATCCGCTTCGCGACCTATCTTACGAAGCATTATTTCGCCCATACGGCACACTTCCATTAAAATAACCGAACAACAAAAGCCAAGCGGTGAATGATATACGCCCGCCGCCTCATCAACCGGCAGCCAATCACCCATACCACTTTCCACAATTCCTCTTTCATCCCGCATATCCATATAATAACGCAGATTTTTCATCATACTGTCAGCATTTTCCTCAATTACATCTGTGTCGCCCGTATATTGATAAACAGCAAACGGCGCAAAGAACAAAACGCTGTCCCACACAGGACATTTGTCCGCACCTAAAGTAGAGGGTACAACGGTTGGTAAATTTCCGTTTGAAGATTGGGCATTTCGTACACAATGTAGCCAATCCTTAATACAATTTTCGGCCCCTAAATTGAACATATAGTGGTCAGCAGAAACCGCCGCGTCCCCCGTCCAACCGTTCTTCTCACGCCCTGGACAATCTGTTATTATATTAACCAAATTAGATTCATCGCTGCGGCGGCAAGCGGCAAAAATTTGATTTGAAACCTCATCCGAACAGGAAAATTCCGCCTTTACCTTAACATCGTTATGTAAAACAATATATTCCAAAAGGTCTTCGGTTGCCTGCTCAGGTGTAATACCGTAAACATAGCAATAACGAAATCCGTGATATGTAAACGGCGGAATATAAATTTCTTCATCGCTACCGCAAATATACACATCTCTTTGACAACAACCATCGGGATATACATCAACATTTAT
>CALDPI010000100.1 GCA_937912045.1 uncultured Clostridia bacterium | reverse complement strand
CTATATAAAGCCCGCTTTGTCAACTATAAAATACAATTTAATTTTGATTGTATTTGAGAAGTTTTTGTTTTTCCGCCTTGTTAAACATAAAGGCGTTGCCGATAAACCGCTCTTCCAGCGTCTTTGCAGTCAACTCTATTTCCGCCAAGAGCGACATAAATTCCTTGGCACGGTCTTTTTCCATCACCGTACCATCCTTCGCCTTGACATCAAAATCATCAAGACCGAGCTCGTCAATGCCAAAGCGTTCAAGTGCAGTGCGTGCAATCTCCTCGGTTATGACGCCGTCATATCTGACCTGCGCTATATCACGCACACGCTTTAAAAGGCGGTTTGCAATACGTGGTGTACCGCGTGAGCGCGAGGCAATTTCCAAAGCACCGTCGCTTTCAATCTCAATTCCCAGAATGCCTGCAGAGCGTGTAACGATTTCCGCAAGCTCTTCCACCTTGTAAAGCTCAAGTCGGGCGAGAACACCGAATCTGTCACGAAGCGGTGCCGTAAGCTGACCGGAACGCGTTGTGGCGCCGATAAGAGTAAAAGGCTTTACGTCAAGACGTATAGAACGTGCCGCTGCACCCTTGCCAAACACAAAGTCAATGGCATTATCCTCCATTGCAGGATAGAGCACCTCTTCAACCGTGCTGGGAAGACGGTGAATTTCATCAATAAAAAGCACGTCGCCCTCTTCAAGTCCTGTAAGGAGGGCAACCAGGTCGCCCGGAATTTTAATAGCAGGACCCGAGGTGATGCGGATATTAACACCCATCTCTCGCGCAATGATTCCTGCAAGGGTTGTCTTACCGAGTCCGGGAGGGCCGTAAAGCAAAACGTGGTCAATCGGCTCACGTCTGGCCTTTGCCGCCTCAATGCATATGCTGAGATTTTCCTTTACCTGTTCCTGTCCGATATATTCAGAAAGTGAACGCGGACGCAAAGAAAACTCCGACTCGTCCTCGTGATTAACATACTGCGGTGCTACTATTCGGTTTTCGAAATCAAAATCTTCCATTACGTTCACCTACTTTGCAAGTACTTTAAGCGCTTCGCGAATGAGCACCTCCGCGCTCTCTTCAGGGTTGAATTTACCAACCGCGAGCGACGCCTCACTCCGCGTAAATCCAAGTGAAATCAGGGCATCGATTGCATCGCGCGAGTTAGAATGCTCTGTTGCGGCTGCAACAGCACTGACCGTCTGTCCTGCGGATGTGGAATCAACCTTATCCTTAAGCTCGAGTATAATGCGGTTTGCAAGCTTTGGTCCGACGCCATTCGCTTTAGATAGGGTCTTGCTGTCGCCGCTTGCAATTATCAATGCAACCTGGTCAGCCGTAAACTCTGACAAAATTGCAATGCCGATTTTTGAGCCGACCCCGTTAACCGAGGTTATCAGTTTGAAGGTGCGCAGCTCGTCCTCGCTGATGAAACCGTAAAGGTCGAGCGCATCCTCGCGCACGGCGAGATACGTATGCAAAAACACCTCGTTATTGATTTTTGGAAGTGCGGCTATCGTTTTTAGACTTGTAAAACAACGCATACCAACGCCGCCACATTCGATTATGACCGACTGTGTATCGGAATATATGAGTTTACCCCTGAGCGAAGCAATCATTTAAAGACTCCCCTTTGCTTTGAGTTTTTCAGAAAATCTTGCGTTATAGCCGTGGCAAATTGCCAGTGCCAACGCATCGGCCGTGTCATCAGGCTTCGGCACTGAAGAAAGGCCCAAAAACTGACGCGTCATTTCCATAACCTGCTTTTTTTCGGCACGTCCGTATCCCGTTACCGACTGTTTAACCTGCAGCGGAGTATATTCAAAAATCGGGACCTGTTTTTTTCTAATAGACAAAAGAATTACTCCCCTTGCCTGCGCCACGTCAATAGCGGTTGTAGTGTTGGTGTTAAAATACAGCTTTTCAATGGCGACCGAATCAATCGGATATTTAAGTAAAATGCTTTCAATGCCGTCGTATATCATTTCAAGTCGTTTTGAAAAATTCGTCTTCGCCGGTGTCGTTATTGCGCCGTATTCAATAGGCGTGAATTTGTAGTTTTCATAACGTACAACACCATAGCCGATAATGGCATATCCGGGGTCAATACCTAATATAAGCACTAAAACACCACACTAACATACTAATATTTAATACAGTATATCACAAATAAAAACTCGTATCAACAGTTTTAATAAAAAATTATATATAACTTTGTACATAAAAAATAGAGTAATATTGCCGGTTGTGACTTGAAAAAATGTTTGAACTGAGGTATTATAGACTAAGTATGCAATATGAGGTGTAATATGAGGTTTTATCAAAATTGGTCCGCCTGCATTGTGGGTAATGAAGAAAATAAATTCCGTGCAAGCGTGCCCGGCAACGTGCAGATGGATTTTGCTCAGCATATGGGTTGGTTGCAGGATTTGCAATTTTCAAACAACATAAGAAAGCTTGAGCCTTACAAAAACTGCGAATGGAAATATGAAACAACGCTTAACTTCAAAGCAGCAAAGGATGAAAAGGTGTTTTTCGTTGCCGAGGGTATTGACTATGAGTTCGAAATATACCTCGACGGCAATAAAATTTGGCATCAGGAGGGTATGTATACCCCTGTTGAACTTGATATAACCGACTCTGCAAAGCAGGATTCTTTGCTCACGGTTGTCATTTTCAAAAACCCCGAAGAACTTGCACAGAGTATTGACCGCAAAAGCTGCAAGCCGCCCGTATCATACGGCTGGGACTGGAATCCTCCCTGTCCCATTTCAGGCATTTGGAAGCCCGCGTATATTGAATGCAGAAAGTCGGGATTTATAAATAATTGCGAGCCTTTTTATACCCTTGACACTGAAAAGAAAACCGCAACCGTCAGATTTGAATATGATTGCGCCAAAACGGTTCTGTTCACCTTTTGCGATGCTGACGGAAACGTTTTGTACAAGGGCACCGAGCCCACATTCACGTTAGACAATGTTGAGCTTTGGTGGTGCAACGGACAAGGTGAGCCCTATTTATACAACTGGTCTGCCGAAAATGAGGATGATATAAAATCGGGTAAAATCGGTTTTCGAACTGTTCGTCTCGTTCAAAACGAAGGCACAATAAACGAGCCTGACGGATTCCCGAAAAGCCGCTACCCTGTTCCAATTACGGTTGAACTTAACGGCAGAAGAATTTTTGCAAAGGGTTCTAACTTTGTTAACCCGGAATTGTTTTTTGGTGCCATTACCAATGAACGAAATGAAGAGCTTATTTTGAGCGCTAAGAATGCGAACATGAACATATTGCGCATTTGGGGCGGTGCAGGGATTTGTAAAGATGAATTTTACGAACTGTGCGATGAACACGGCATTATGGTCTGGCAAGAATTTATGCTTGCCTGCAACAACTATATTGACGATGAACACTTTCTGACGGTACTTGAGCGTGAGGCGATTTCAATTGTAAAGGCGCTTCGCAGATACACCTCCATCATCTTATGGTGCGGTGGAAACGAATTGCTTAACGGTTGGTCGGGAATGAACGACCAATCTTTAGCACTTCGTCTTCTCAATAAAATTTGCTATGAATATGACCGCAACAGAGCGTTCCTCTCAACAGCACCTCTTGAGGGTATGGGTCACGGTGGATATCTGTTCTTATATGAGGACGGTCAAGAGGTTTTCCAGATATTCAACAAAGCGAGGGGCACTGCTTATGATGAGTTTGGTGTTCCTGCCATCACAACGGTTGAAAACCTCAAAAAGATTATACCTGAAGACGAGCTTTTCCCCATCAAAAAAACAGATGCATGGGTTGCTCACCACGGTTTTGAAGCCTGGGGTGAAGAACGCTGGTTGTGTAAAACAACCGTTGATTCATATTTTGGTGAATCTGCTACCCTGGAAGAGTTTTGCGAACGTTCTGCATGGATGCAATGTGCAGGATATCAAGCGGTATTTGAAGAGGCGCGCCGTCAATGGCCACACTGTTCTGTTGCTGCAAACTGGTGCTTTAACGAACCGTGGATTACGGCAGCAGGCAACTCAATTCTGGCATATCCAAACAACCCAAAGCCTGCATATTTCACCGTTAAAAACTCACTGAAAGACGTGCTTCCAACCGCGAGAATCAGCAAATTTTTATGGAAGGATAAAGAAACCTTCAGCGCGGAAATCTGGTATCACAATGATTCCCTGAAAACCGTATCAGATGAGGTTGAAGTTATCATTCAGGTTGGCGATAAGATATTCAATATGCTCACTTGGAATACGGGCGAAATCGAGGCTAATTGCAATAAAATCGGCCCCACGGTTAATCTTGTTTTACCCTCCGTTCCCAATGCCGAGTGCGTAAAAGTATATCTTAAATCGGCACACAAAGAGCGAAATAACGAATATAAGCTTTTATACCGATACATACCACCGAAAACAACAAGACTTTTAAACACATAAAATGAACCGCCCAAAAATAATTTGGGCGGTTGTTTTTTGACATTAAACTAAAAAATTTGATAAAATATTTTTTGCGAGAAAAAACGAGAAAACAAGAGTAAACAAGAGCATTTAAGAGTTTTTTGGAGAACGGATTAAAAAAATCCAAAAATAATTTAGATATTTGCAAAAATAACTTGACTTTTAATGTATTTTGCCCTATATTTATATCTATCGGTTTAACGCATCTGTGCCATGAGCAGTTTCAACCACACAGCCGTAGTCTGATTTGTCTTTTTGGACTATGAAAAACTCTTTGCGGGGCTATGTGCAGAGAAGCTGCGGGTATCGCGCAGGGCTATTTTTAGCTTTCGCGGCACTTAGTGTCCGCAAAGGGGGATGCTTAAATGTCAAAAGAAAATATTGTTGATTTAAGAAACATCTTTGTATCATTCGATGATGAGCCCGTCCTTAAAGGAATTAATCTTTTCATTAAGGACAAAGAGTTTGTAACGCTGCTGGGACCCTCGGGTTGCGGCAAGACAACCACTCTGCGCATCATTGCCGGCTTTGTTGAGCCTGATGATGGAGATGTTTTTTTTGAGGGAAAAAGAATTAACGACGTGCCTGCCTACAAACGTCAGGTGAATACCATTTTCCAGCGTTATGCCCTCTTCCCTCATCTGAATGTATATGAAAACGTTGCATTCGGTCTCAGACTTAAAAAATTGCCCGAAAAGGAAATCAAAGAGAAGGTACGTGAAATGCTTTCGCTTGTCAACCTTTCGGGCTTTGAGCGAAAAAATATCAATCTGCTTTCCGGAGGACAGCAACAGCGTGTTGCCATTGCTCGTGCGCTTGTGAATAAACCGAAGGTTCTTCTCCTTGATGAGCCCCTTGCCGCACTTGACCTCAAGCTCCGTAAAGAGATGCAGACCGAGCTTAAGAAAATGCAACAAAACCTGGGCATTACCTTTATCTACGTAACGCACGACCAGGAGGAAGCACTTACAATGTCGGATACCGTCGTTGTTATGAACAACGGCGAAATTCAGCAAATCGGTACACCTGAGGATATTTATAATGAGCCGAAAAATGCCTTTGTTGCTGATTTTATCGGTGAGTCAAATATAATAGACGGAATTATGCTGCAGGATGAGCTCGTTCATTTTTGCGGCAAGGATTTCCCCTGCGTTGACAAGGGCTTTGACAAAAACGAGCCGATTGACGTCGTTATCCGTCCCGAAGACGTTATTGTATCAGACGAAAAAAGCGGTCAGGTAGCCGGCACCGTCGAATCGGTTATATTTAAAGGAGTTCATTACGAAATCCTCGTTGATATTGGCGACTGCAAGTGGCTTATCCACACCACAAAGCTGGCAGAGGTCGGAAAGCGCGTTGGACTGAGTGTTGACCCGTTTGACATTCACATTATGCATAAATCCTCTGTTCCGCTTTATTCCGACGATGCCGACGCGGTGGAGGAAGAGATATGAAGGCCAAAAAGTTAACGGCTTTCCCCTATCTTATCTGGATTGCTATTTTCACCTTCGTTCCGCTTGCAATGGTGTTTTACTTTTCGTTCACGTCGGATGCAGGTGTTTTCACAATCAGCAATTTTGAGGAAGCCGCAAAATACATTCCCTCCCTCGTTCAATCTGTTTGGCTTGGAATGATTGCAACCGTTCTCTGCCTTTTGATTGGCTATCCAGTTGCATACATAATTGCAAAAACCTCATCTAACTCGCAAAAAACAATGGTTTTGCTTATTATGATGCCGATGTGGATGAACTTTTTGCTTCGCACATATGCCTGGATGACGCTACTTGAGGATACGGGAATTATAAACAACATTTTAAGATTTTTGGGTCTTCCAACGGCAAGACTTATTAACACTGACGGTGCAATAGTACTCGGTATGGTATATAATTTCCTGCCGTTTATGATTATGCCCATCTATTCCGTTCTCACAAAAATGGACAAGAAGTTAATCGAGGCGGCACAGGACCTTGGCTCTAACTCGGTCCGTGTTTTCCAAAAGATTATTCTTCCGCTCAGTCTACCCGGAATACTTTCGGGAATTAATATGGTATTTGTTCCTGCTGTCAGCACCTTTGTCATTTCAAAAATGCTTGGCGGCGGTGAAATGCTTATAGGCGACATTATCGAAAGCCAGTTTTTCGGCGCCACGTATAACCCATATCTTGGTGCCGCGCTTTCGCTCATTCTTATGGTGCTTGTTTTAATTTGTATGACCGTTATGAATCTTTTCGGCGGCGATGAAGAGGAGCAGGTGATTATATGAAGATATTTTCAAAAATTTATATGGGACTCATTTTCCTGTTCTTATATGCTCCAATCGTCGTTATGATTGCCTTTTCGTTTAATGATTCAAAGAGTCGCTCGGTCTGGAACGGCTTTACATTCGGCTGGTATTCAAAGCTTTTACACGACGACAGTATTATTGATGCACTCAAAACCACACTTTTGGTCGCGATTGTGGCATCGGTAATTGCGACTGTAATCGGCACTCTCGGTGCCATTGGAATATCGGCGATGAAGCAAAAGCTTCGCAGTGCAGTTATGCTTGCCACCAACATTCCTATGGTAAACCCAGAAATTGTAACGGGCGTATCGCTTATGCTTTTGTTCGTTTCGGTTTTCGGAATACTTGCCAAAATCGGCATTGAGCTTGAGTTTGGACTCCTAACACTCATCCTGTCACACATATCCTTTAATATTCCTTACGTTATTTTATCGGTTTTGCCTAAGCTCAGACAGATGAACAAGCACTCGTATGAGGCGGCGCTTGACCTTGGCTGTAATCCCTTTAAAGCTTTTTTCAAGGTCGTCATTCCTGAGATTATGCCCGGAATTATGACGGGAATGCTGATGGCATTCACACTTTCACTTGACGATTTTGTAATCAGCTATTGCACCTCGGGCACGTCAGCACAGACGCTTTCCGTTCTCATTTATTCTATGACAAGAAAGAACGTAAGCCCGAAAATCAACGCGCTTTCAGCGCTGATGTTTGTTACGGTATTTATACTTATGCTTATCGTTAACATACGTCAGATGAAGGACGAAAACAAGGCAGGTGCTAAGCAATGAAGAAACTTTTAATTTTTCTCACCTGCGCCCTGCTTGCATTTTCGGCTTTAGGCTGTAAAAATGACACCGCCCAAAACAGCGACCCCGATGACAACACCATCGTTGTTTACAACTGGGGCGAATACATCTCAAACGGCGACGACGATACACTTGACGTTATTTCCGATTTCACAAAGAAAACGGGCATTAATGTTAACTACATTACCTATGCAAGCAATGAAGAAATGTACACCAAGCTCAAAAGCGGCTCGGCATATTACGACGTGATTATCCCGTCCGACTATATGATTTCCAAGCTTATTAACGAAGACCTGCTTCTTCCGCTCGATTTTGAGAACATTCCCAACTATCAGTATATTGATAAGGAATTGCTCAAAAAATTTGATTATGACCCACAAAACAAATTCTCCGTTCCATATACCTGGGGACGCGTTGGACTTCTTTATAACACAGAGGTTGTAAAGGAAAAAATTGACAGCTGGAACAGTCTGTGGGATAAAAAATATGAGAACAAAATTCTTATGTTTGACAATTCACGTGATGCTTTTGGAATTGCACAGAAGTTGCTGGGTTATTCTTTCAATTCCCTCAACGAAAGTGAATGGGTTGAGGCGGCTGAGCTGCTCAAAAAACAAAAAGGCGTTGTCCGCAGCTACGTTATGGACCAGATTTTCGCCATGATGATAAGCGGTGAAGCGGCGGTTGCCCCTTACTATGTTGGTGACGCTTTGACAATTATGAGTGAAAACGAAAACGTCGATTTCGTCATTCCAAAGGAAGGCACAAACCTTTTTGTTGATGCAATGTGCATTCCAAAGGGTGCAAAAAACAAAAAAGGTGCTGAAGCATTTATTAACTACCTTTGCTCATATGAACCCGCACTTGCCAACGCAGAGTACATCTGCTACTCCTCTCCTCAGACACAGGTTGTAGAAAGTCACAAGGAATACCTTATGGAAGAATTCGGTGAGCGTGCTGTCCAAACAACCTATCCTGATGATTTGAGCAACTGTGAGGTGTTTACAGAGCTCAACAAGGATATAAACAAGCTGCAGACGGATTTATGGCTTGAGGTACGTGCTAACTCGCACTACACCACCTCAATCTACTGTGTTGTCGGTGTTATGGTGATTTTAATTGCTTTTATTGCATTTGATAAGATTAAAAAACACAGACGTGACAAGTTCATATATTCCAAAGATTAAAAAAACACAACCCTGACGGGTTGTGTTTTTTTATGTTATTAGTTACACTCAGCAACGAGCGGACCTGCAAGCTCTTTAAGATAGAAGAGTCTGCCCGGAAGGGTCGGAATAAAGGTTGATGTAATGTGCATATCGGGACCGTAATGCAGTGTTGTGAGGAAGCTCATTCCCTGCCAGCCCATTCCTCTGCCGAGGGCACCGTCAGCACCACCGATGGCGTAATCAGCCTTTAAGAACAGGCCGGGGCCAATGGTGTTTGCACGGCACGGTACGAGTGTTGTGCGGCTCTTGAAGCTTGTGATGGCGTTCTGCTCGATGGTGAGCGGATGAAGCTTTGCAGCAATACGATGTGTTGCCTTCTTCCAGTCTTCAACCGATGCATACTCGACAGCAAATTGCGGCTCCCAGAATGCGATGTGGCACATTCTGCCGATACCATAAACAAGTACGAGCTTAGCACCCTCTGCCTTTAAAGCATCAATCTTACCCTCATATGTAGGAAGATTTTCACGTGTTGCAAAGTTGCGTTGTGCTTCGGGAATACCGTTTTCAAGCTTGTTAAAGAATGCCTGCTTCATTGAATATTCGAATGATGCAGGGTTGGTGTTTTCAAGGGTGTTACCCTCGCTGTCTGCCCATTCATCCATATTGAAGGTATAAACGTGGTCGCAATTAACCTTCCATTCGTTAAGGAAGTATGCAGCCCAACGGTACATACCCATCGGACCTACGGGAAGGATCATAGCGCACTTTCTGCCGGCATCACGGGTTTCCTTGATCTGCATAGCGATCTCGTGACCCATAAGCACGTCGAAC
>CALDPI010000099.1 GCA_937912045.1 uncultured Clostridia bacterium | reverse complement strand
TATTCCATCGCGTTTGATGCGTTCAACCTCTGCCTTTATTGCCTTCGCAACGGCCTGCGGGTTATCGGATTCGCCCTGCCACACGGGTGCGGCATATCCGTTGCCCTGGAAATATTCGCTGTCAAACTCATAATTTATGAGTTTCTCATTTATAAGTTTTTCAAAGAGCGGAGAGGTATCGCCCGAGATGACATCAAGCAAAATTTCACTGCAAAGATTCTCATTGAGAGAACGCTCACCGTCGCACTTTTCCTTATATCCAAAGCAGAAAACAGGCTTTGCAACCTCCATCTCCTTTTCGACGTAAGGTGTTATAATCTCATAAGGCTCGCTAAACGTATCACGCTCGATAACCACCGGGGTCGAGGGCTTTATGGCACCCTTTATGCGTTCTATAACCTTATCGGTATCAACGTTGCCTGCAACGCATACGAACATATTTGAGGGGTTATAAAACGTTTCATAGCACTGATAAAGCAGCGGTGCATTAATTTTTGCAATGGACTCTACCGTGCCTGCGATATCAATCTTTACAGGGTGATTCTTATACATTGCGCCGAGCATATTGAAAAGGACGCACCAGCCGACGTTATCGTCATACATTCTGATTTCCTGACCGATTATGCCCTGCTCCTTTTGGACGGTTTGCTCTGTGAAATATGGGTTTTGCACAAAATCGAGCAATATATCAAGATTTTCATAAAAAAGGTCGGCACAGGAAAAGAGGTAACAGGTGCGGTCAAAGGATGTAAACGCATTGGCGTTGGCACCCGTTTTTGAAAAGCGCGCAAAGGCATCGCCGTCCTCACTTTCGAACAGCTTATGCTCAAGATAATGCGCTATTCCCTCGGGCACGCTGACCCTTTCACCGCCGTTTTTGGAAAAGCAGGTGTCAATAGAGCCGTACTTCGTGCCAAAAATAACGTAGGCGGTATTAAAGCTTTTTTTCTCGGTTATAAATATTTTAAGTCCGTTGTCCAGCGTAACCTTTGTGCAGGCTTCGGGCACGGAAGCAGCGTTAAACTTTATTTTTTCCATAATTACTTTTCCTCCGGCAGCAGCTGATAAAGTACGCAAGGCTCGACACGTTTTGCAGCCGAGATAACGTCGTTTCGGGTTACCTTTTTAATTAAGGCTTCAAACTCTGACGGGGATTTTACAGAGCCGTCAAACACGCGCGAGGCATACCAGGCGTTTATTGTGGAAAGGCTATCCTCGACAGATTTTACGCTGTCGCATATGCTGGAAATGGAGGCTTCAAATTCTTCGTCTGTGAATTCGCCGTTTTTCATTACGTCAAGCTGTTCCAAAATTGCGTCCTTAGCTTTTTGTGCATTCTCAGCCTCAACACCTGAATCGACAAGCATAAAGCCCTTGTTTTTCACACATTGACAGGCGCAATAATAGCAAAGGCTCATTTTTTCACGGACATTGGTGAACAATCGGGAATAGGGTCCGCCACCAAAAATATCTGCCATTACGGTTACGTTTGCGGTATCCTTTTCCGCTGCGACGGTGCCGAGAGAAAAGCCCATAACAAGCTTACCCTGTGCCACAGACATATGGTCTGTGCGTTCACCGTGCTGAAGAGTGGGCATATTAAAGCCCCGGAAGGTAGCAACGTTTTCGCGCTTGATTGCTGAAAAAGCCGAAGATACTGCGCTGAAAATTGTGTCGGGCTGTTGTGAGCTTATTACGTTAACACGGATAAACGCGCTGCGCAAGAGGCGCTCCCAAGCGGCAAAAAGGTCTTCTCCTGTTACCTTTTGCATGCTGTCATAGTCACCATATCGCGATACTGAATATGGGTCATCACCAAACAGCATTGATACGGCGGTGCTGCGGGCAAAGCCACGTTTATCGTTTATTTCGCCCTTTATTCTGTCAAGCATCTGGATTTTTTCGCGCGTTAAATCACACTCGCGGAATGAGCCGTTCTCCACCGCGGGATTGAAAATGAGCGATGCGAGCAGCCCTGCCGCCTCTGCCATTACGCTCTCGCCGCCGAGGGTATATGCGTCGTTTATAACGCTTATGGCGATGTTAAGACACTGATAATCCATAAGCTTTGAGTTGCTTGTGCTGAGCGTGGCACCGTAAAGGTTGCCGAGCTTTATATTGAGTTTTCTGAAATTATCATACTCTGCTGAGCAGGTGGAAAGCACATACGGCAAGAGTGCATTTGCTGCATATGTTTCGCGCTTTAGCGGAAGATAAAAATTGAAAGATATGAGTGTTGTATTAAAGCGAGAGTTGTGAACGTACAGTCCCTCTACGCCGTCTGCAAGCTTGACTATTTGCGGCAAAATATTTTCCTCCAAGTATTAGTTTAATAAAATTTAACATTATTGTAACACATTTGTTACCCAAAAGCCATAGAAAAAATGTTAATTTTATATTATTATATTAACAAACTTTTATAAAAAGGATTTTAGGTATGAAAATGAAAAGAAAAAGGGGTATCGGCCTGCCCACCAGAATTGTGGTCGCAGGTATTATGATTCTCATACAGCTTTTCCTGCTTATCCATATGCTTTACACCCTTTCAAGCCAGGTAATATGGTTTTATACCGTCGTTCAGCTTTTGAGCATTGTGCTTTCGGTTATCATAATTAACAGCAAGAGCAACCCGACGTATAAAATATCCTGGATTATTTTTATTTTGCTCGTACCCTTTATTGGTGTAACCGCCTATTTGCTTTGGGGAGATGGCAGAGTTTTTCCACATTTGCGGCACAGAATGAGCAAGAGCGAGGCGCACTATAAAAAATTCCTGCCAAACGACGACAGCACAAAAAGCCGTCTGCTTTACGAGGATTTACTGCATGCGAGGCAGGCTTTATATCTTTCGGGCGAGTCGGGATTTCCGATTTATTCGGGCACGACCTGTGAGTATCTTTCCCCCGGTGAAGTTTTTATGCCACGACTGCTTTCCGAATTAGAATCTGCAAAAAAATATATTTTTATTGAATTTTTTATTCTTGCAGAGGGCAAAATGTGGGAGCAAATCCATAATATTTTAAAGAAAAAGGCAGAGGACGGCGTTGAGATTAAGATTATATTCGACGATTTCGGTTCCATAAGCCGTCAGCACAAGGGCTTTGTTAAAAAGCTGCGTGATGAGGGTATTGAGGTTTGCGCCTTTAACCAAATCCGTCCCTCTGTCGATATGTTTATGAACAACCGCGACCACCGAAAAATTATTGTTATTGACGGGAAAATCGCTATGACGGGCGGAATTAACATTGCTGACGAATATGCAAATTATATCGAACGCTTTGGCTACTGGATGGACTGTGCCGCCATTTTTAAGGGTGACGCTGTTAGAAGCTTCACTGTGATGTTTATGAGCATGTGGACCTTTATTACGGGCGAGGTATTAAAGGGTGAGCGGTATGTTTGCGACTGCTGTGAGCCGCACAACGGATTTGTTCTTCCCTACTCTGACAGTCCGCTTAACAAGCGCGACCCTGCCGAGGGAATATATATGCAGGTTATTAACACGGCGCAAAAATATGTTTATATTGCCACGCCGTATCTGATAATAGACCACACTATGATTAACTCCCTCTCGCTTGCTGCCAAGAGCGGTATTGACGTGCGGATTATCACACCGAAAAAATGGGACAAATGGTACGTTCACCCTGTGACACAGCAAAACTATGAGGTGCTGCTTGAGGCAGGTGTCAAAATCTATGAATACACCCCCGGATTTATCCACTCCAAGCTGTTTGTGTCTGACGATTCCATTGCGACGATTGGCACCATTAATATGGATTACCGCAGCTTTTTTATACATTTTGAGTGCGGTGCCTGGCTTTGCCGAAGTGATGCGGTTTTTGATATTAGAGACCACTTTGCAGAGCTTTTCGCACAGAGCGAGGAAATATCTCTCGCACGTTGGAGAAAGCGCCCCCTTTGGAACAAGCTGTGGCAGAGAATTCTCAGCGTTTTCTCACCTTTTATGTAAAATGTTGACAGTTTGGGAAAAATAATATATAATATGCTTGAAAGGCGGTTGGTTTTATGAAAAAATTTTTAACATTTATTTCTACTGTTGCCGGTGTGTTTGCACTGTTTGCAGCTGCGGCCGTTGTTTTTGACCGCTTGTTTTACAAAAACGGTCCTGCAACGGAATACATCAGTTGCGACTTCACGTCCGATGACGAATAAAAATTTTGAGCGTCCGTTTGGACGCTCTTTTTATTTGTTACCAAAAATCACTGTTTTTTGTTTTCTTTTACCATTAATTTTCGTTTAATGGTTATTATTTTTTGCATTTTTGTGCAATATGCATAAAAATCTGCCATTTTTACGTAAAAGCAATACTTGAAATTCTTATTCATATAGTATATTATATATACAGTACTTTCCGGCAATAATAATATAAAACGTTATAACGGAGGAAAACCGATGGAAAAATACACATCTAAAGATTTTGCACTTCAAATTGAAAAAAAACTTTCGCACAATTTCGGCATCACACCCGAACAGGCTTCTGACGAATTCTTTTACAAGGCCTGCGTGCTTGTCCTGCTTGACATTATGCGTGAGCGCAAGACTGCTTTCCAGAAAGCGACCGACGACGGAGAAATGAAGAGAGTTTATTATCTCAGCATGGAGTTCCTTATGGGACGCTCGCTTAAAAACAGTCTTTACAACCTCGGTCTTGAGGACACCGTGCGCAAGGCGCTTTCGGGATATAAGGTTAAGCTTGATTCGCTTTATGAATTAGAGCCCGATGCAGGACTCGGAAACGGCGGACTTGGCCGTCTTGCCGCCTGCTTTTTAGACGGACTTTCCACAGGCGGATATCCCGCTATGGGCTATTGCATTAAATACCAGTTTGGTATTTTCCGCCAGAAGTTAGTTGACGGTTGGCAGACAGAATTGCCTGATTTTTGGTTGCCGGGTGGCAGTGTTTGGCTTGAGCAACGTCCTGCAAGTGCGGTTGACGTAAACTTTGACGGATATATTGACGAAAGCTGGGACGGAAACTATCACCACGTTACCCACAGAGATTACACCGCCGTCCGTGCTATGCCTTATGACCTTATGGTTGCAGGCAAGGATGGAAAGACCGTTAACGTTCTGCGCCTTTGGAGTGCGGAAAGCCAGAAAATTGACATGGCGGCTTTCAACCAGGGTGACTACGTACGTGCGGCAGAGCAGCAGGCAATGGCGGAATCCATCAGCAAGGTGCTCTACCCCGAGGATAATCATATGGAGGGCAAGGCGCTCCGGCTGCGCCAGCAATATTTCCTTGTGTCTGCATCTATTCAGGATATTATCAGACGTCACTTAAGAAAATACGGCTCACTTGATAATCTTCCCGAAAAAGTTGCAGTTCATATCAACGATACGCATCCTGTTCTTTGCATTCCCGAGCTTATGCGTATTTTGATGGATATCTATTCTTATTCCTGGGATCGCGCTTGG
>CALDPI010000098.1 GCA_937912045.1 uncultured Clostridia bacterium | reverse complement strand
AATTAAAAAGAGAGTTGCCTACGCAACTCTCTTTCTTTGTCTTTATTTTAGTGATGGAACAATCTGATTCCGGTAAATGCCATAGCCATGTTGTACTTGTTCGCACATTCGATAACCAAGTCATCTCTTACAGAACCGCCGGGCTGTGCAATATACTTCACACCGCTCTTGCGTTCTCACGCTCAAGAACATTCCGGACGGCACAAGCTACGTTCAACTCAAATCCAAAAAGGCAGGTGCATGGAACGCAGGCTTTATAAAGGTTCATACCGAAACCTATGAAGAGCTTGCACCCATAAACATCACCGCAAATTACGAAAACTACTTTGGTTATTACGCGAACCCCGTTAAAAACGGCGACACCGTAACCAAGGACGTGCTCGTAAAGCTCGCAGGATATGAGCCGGGCGTTCAGCTCGTAATCGAAAAGGACGGCACCCCCGTCACACCCGATAGCCTTTATAGCGCTGCTGACGACGGATATATCGTATCCGAAAAGGGCGCATATAAATTCACCCTTTCAAATACTGCAGATACTGTAGATTTTGAATTCACCATTGCCGACAGCACGAATACAGGTGCTTATGCCGTTATAAACATCGAAGACGATATTTATAACACCGGCGCGACACTTGCATACGAACGCTCAAAGGTTCTCAACGCAACACAAAACTGCCAGATGAATCTCAATTCACAGGTCATCGGTACTTTTGTTTCGGCAACAGGTAAATACTCTTTGTGGCCGTACAACCACGGCTCCGATGAATCAAAGTGCTACGCTTCCTGGAAGGACGATAACGGAATTTTACGTTTTAGTGTCGTTACTATTAACGGAAGCAGCATAACTGAACAACAGCTTCGTCAGTTCTATGCTTTCTACTATTCCGCAGACGGCCAGAACTGGAAACCCGTTGATTTTACGGTTGGCAACAACGTTACGGTAGAGGGCCTCAAGAGCACGGCTGTATGTAAAGAATTACATATTAACAACCTGCCTGATGATACAAAGTATGTAAGATTTTTATCTCTCACTACCGATGCAACGAAGGGTTCGGGTTATAATTACGGTATTGTAAAGGCTAAGTACTCTTATATTAAAGAAGTACAGGTGCCAGAGCTTGACGCGGCATATAAAAACCTCGGCGGCGTGTATTCCAATATGATAGAGGATGGCGGCGTTGCAAAACGCGATACTATGCTCAAAATCACCGAAATGGAAACAGGCGGCACCGTCAAAATCACAAAGAACGGCGCAGACGCCAACGTTGCAGATTACTATGATGCAACCGACGACGCCTATTACTTCACAGAAGACGGCGAATACAAAATAACCGCCGAAAACGTTGCAGGTAAATCAGAGCTTTCTTTCACCGTTAAGCTTAACAAGAACGAGGGTGTATATACAGAAGAAACCAACACCTTTGATATCTTTAATAAGAAAGATAGCGGCGCTATTGAAAATACTTATTATTACAATCCCATTCAAAATGCTTTAACAGGCGTAGGTACTGCAACAATTCATTCATATTTCCCGAATGACGCTGGCGACTATATGCTCTGGAAGAGCGAAAACATCTCTTCCTTTGCATTAGATGTTGTTGCAACCTACACAGAAGACGAGAAATTCAACGATTATTTCGTGCTTCACGTGTCTGAGGACGGTGAAAACTGGACCAAAGTTGGATTTACAAAACAAAAACTTGCGGATTATCTTTACGGTCATATGACCTATCGCTTGACTGTAAAGGCAATTCCCGATAATACAAACTATGTAAGACTTACCTGTGGTAAAAACGAAAATACCTATAATAAAGGTACTGTTGTTGGCGCTTCATATGGTAACTATCGCGAAGTTTTCGCACCCGAAATCAGTGCGATTTATAAAAACTTTTACGGCGTTTATGCCAACCCGCTTGAAAACGGCGGCAGAGCAATCCGAATGGTTAAGCTCACCGCAACCGATGCCACTGCCGAATTAGGCGGCAAGCTTCACATCAAGAAGGATGGCGTAGACGTACAGTCTGCAGATTATTATAATGCCGCAGAAAACGCTTATATCTTCAATCAGAACGGAAGCTATAGCGTAGTCGCAGAAAACAAGGCAGGAAAATCAGCAGAATTTAACTTTACAGTATCTCTCAAAACAGAGGATACAGTCGAAACCAAGACCATAGTCGATGATATTTATAACACCGGCAAAACGCAGGCCTATGAGCTTGTTGACTATGCCGATAAAACTTCAAAGCGTTTAATGAGTCTTGTTAGCACAAAGGCTAACCACTCTGCTTTGGTAAACGCAGAAGATAAATACATTATGTGGCCTTTCAATCACGGCAAGGATGAACCTGCCGTATATGCCTCTTGGCGTTTGGATAACGGCTTTGGAAGCTTCACGGTTGAAACACTCAACCAAGCCTCCACAACCGATTCGGACTATAGAAAATTCTATAGCTTCCAGACATCACCCGATGGCATAACCTGGACTACCGTTCCGTTTGATTTTGGTGCAGAACTTACACCTGAGGGTATGACCAATAAGGCAAGGTCGCGTGAACTTGTTGTTACCGCCATCCCCGACGGAACAAAGTATATGCGCTTTATGTCGCTTACGACCGATGCAACAAAGGGCTCGGCATTCAATTACGGCATAATCAGAGCAAAATATACAACCTATATTGTTGCCCCCAGCATTAACGCGAACTTCAAGGATGCGCTCGGTAACTTTATCAATCCTCTCGGACAGGGCGTCACCGCACCTAACGCCGTAAAGCTTGATATTGCCGACGTTGGCGCAGACATTGAACAAAGCGGATTTACCGTCAAAAAGGACGGCGCTCCTATCACGGTTGAAAACGGCGCAATACTCACCGACGACGGTAAGTATGAGGTTTCTGCATACAACAAGAAGGGCACAGTAAATCTTACCTTTACCATAAAAAAGACAAACACACAGGTAAAGATGGATAAATATGATTTCACCGCAGGTCAGGTTGCCGCGAAGGAGGCTTATGATAAGCTCCTTTCAATCGCACCCGCAGGCGCACCCAAAGACTTCACAAAGGGTGACAAGCAGGTAATCATAAACGATACCCTTGTTGTTAAGCAGAATGATAAATCCGATGCATACAAGAAGGATATCTGGGAATCTGATTGGGGCGTTCCGAACGAGGGTACTAACCTCACGGTCGGAAGTGACTCTAAGGGTTATAAAAAGGACGGCTATTTCTACTTTGTTAACGCAGACGAAAATGGAAATAAATATTCCGCTTTGAGCATTAATTACAGCGTTGCAAACTCAGGCTCTGCAGCCGACGGATACCTGTCCATTTATACCGCAGATACCTACGATGGCACCTATAAACTTGTAAAACCGACGTCTGTTTCAGTTGTTCGCAAGGCAAACCGCGTAACAGTATATAACGCAGTTTATTATTTAGGTTCCGAGGGCTCGGTCGTTAAGGTTGAATATCACCCCAACGCACCGCTTTCATCTCTCTGGCAGGGCGCATTCCTCGCCATTCAGGAGCTTACCAAGCTTTCGTTCCCCGACCTTAAGGCAACAGCCGACGGCAAAAAGCTTTATTATAACGATGTTACAACTAAAGACGTAACCGTTTCGGTCAAGGGCGAAAATTACTGGTTTGTTAAGAAGGACGGCAAAGAAATTGCTAAACCGGCCGGAAACAAACTGACGGAAGATGGTTATTACACTGTATATGCTGCAAACTATTCGGGCACGTCCTCTGCAAGCTTCTACATTGCAAAGAAAATGCCCGTCGTACAGCTTATTGATACCTTTGGAAACAATATGTCCGTAGGCGATGTAACAAACGATAACGTTCGCGTGCTTTCGCATAACGCACAGTCGGTACAGATTCTGCGCGACGGAATGCCGTATAGCACAGCCAAGGACGTAGTAATCGAGCTTAACGGTGCATATACCGTCATTGCTACAAATCAGTACGGCGAGTTTGAAACAAGCTTTATAATCAACCGTCCCGTTCCCATCATCACAGCCTATAACTTCCGCAGTAAAAAGGTTAACGATGGTGACCTGGTTGATACAGTAGTAAGCTACAGCATCAGCAACACCAAAACATACACCGTAACCCTCAACGGCAATAAGTACGTTCCCGCTAAGGAGGGTGAGCTTACCGAAGAAGGCAAGTACGTAATCACCGCAACCAATGCGGCGGGTGTTGATACACTCAGCTTCACAATCAAGTTTAATCCTCCGCTTCCTGCGGTAAAACACCCGGGAAATACAGTTAAGGTAATTAACTATATGGCGGGCGACAAGTTCTTAACCAGCCGTTATAAATACGACAATGTTGAGCTTGACGCAAGTAAAGCACTCCAGAGCACCTGGACCGGCTTTACAGGACCTGTTCTTCGTTCCACAATGAAGGATATGACAGGTACAATGATCTATAAGTCTGTTGGCTTTGAAAGCTTTGCGCTCTACGTCGGATATCATCCCTATAAGGATATGAAGGTATCCGAAATGTACCGCATTTATGCCTCGGTTGACGGCAGAGAGTACAAACAGCTTGAGTATACAGCAGAGCATGACCTGTCCTATGTAACAATATCGGGTGGTTATGAGAAGTACAGACTGACACCCACAAACCTTCCCAAAGGCGCAAAATATATAAAGGTAGAGATTGAGAATAAAAACGCTCAAAATGCGTTCTCTCGCTGTATCACAGGTCTTGAATACAGCTATGACTCCTCCAAGGTCGGCAAGCTCGACGTTGACGACACCATCTTTATGCTGGAGGATGCAGAGGACGGCGGCTCGGTTGAAATCAATCTTTACAACGGCAACACCGTAATTCCGAAGCGCGTCTTTGAAACCTTTAAGGATTCGGATAAGAACCTTACCGTTAACCTTATGAACAAGAAGGGCGAAACCGAATATGCACTTTCCTTCAACGGAATGAACATTGTAGAAACAATGGACTTCAACGTTAAGGTGTCAGCCGTGTCTGACAGTGCAGGACTTAAGCTTGTAAAGGAAAAAGACCCCAATGCTAAGGCCTTCTCCTTCGGACAGCAGGGTGAATGGACCATGGGCGCCGATTTCATCATCGTGATGGATAAGAGTGCCGTTGGCAGAAAATACGCACTTTACAAATACGTAAACGGCGAGCTTGAGCTTGTCGAGCGTATGATGGTTCCCGCAACCAGAAAGCTTTCCTTTATGCTTTACGGTGCAGGCGATTACATTTTGTCTTCCGTAACCGACCTCGTTGACGAGAACGAAATCGTTGAAGAAGAAGAGGAAACAGATGAGCAACAGTATGTAATGGTGCTCAACCGCAGATTTATTAAGCCTAACATCTGGCTTATCGTATTAATTTGCCTTGGCGCAGCACTTGTAATAGCAGGTGCAACCGTTGCAACAATCATCATTGTTAAGAAGAAAAAGGCAAAGGGTGTAACCCCTGCAAAACAGTAGGGAATAGCCACATATTTTAATAGTGTGGCGGTGAAAACCGCCACACTAAAGAAATACAATATTTAATTATCTGGGGAGATAAAAAATGAACATTAAAAAAATACTTGCTGTTTTGATGTGTCTTATGCTTGTCATCGGTGTCTGCGGCTGCGGCGGCGACGGAAAAAAGGATGACGGCGACAAAAAGGACATTACCTCAGCAGACGTTGATGCAAAAACCTTCGAAGGTCTCAAGTTTGAGCCGAATAAAGAGCTCGACTTCGGCGGTGCAACCGTCCTCTTCGGACGTGACGGCAACATCCCGAAGCGCGGCAACAGCTCACACGACGACCGTGAGCTTGATATTAAAGAAGCAATCGAGGCTAAGTACAACGTAAAGGTAGAGTACCTCAGCTATTCGAACGAGCAGGATATGCTCGAAAAGCTGTCGCTTGCACACACCTCAAACGACGTTTGGGCAGACCTCGTATTTGCTACAACACCGCATCATCTGCAGGCGCTCACAAACGACGGCGTTTTCAGAGCACTTGACGATTATATCGACTACTCAAGTGACCGCTATAAAATCACAGACACCGCAACAAAGTATGTTGACGGTAAGCACTATTCATATTATCCTGCACAGACAGATGCCGGTTATTTCGTTTATTACAATACCGCACTTCTTGCAGACAACAACTGCGACGACCCGCGCGAGCTTTATGACGCTGGCAAGTGGGATTGGGACGCATTTGAAAAGATTGCAAAGGCCTGCACAGGCTCTAAAAACGGTAAAACCATCTATGGCCTTGCAGGAAGCAACCTGCTTGACGGACTTATGGCTTCAAACGGAATGCCCGTTATTGCTGCCGACGTTAAGAACGGCACCGCAAAGTGCAACCTCTACACAGAGGGCGGCAAAAAGGTTCTCGAGTTTGTAAGAACACTTTCCTTCACACATAAGGCGGTTGACGGTACATACGGCTCCCACAACGGAATCGAAACCTTCAACAACAGCTTTGCTGCAATGCTTATCGGTCCGCAGTACTACGGTTCTCACCTTGTACAGACAGGAATCCCGTTTGAAATGGTACCGATGCCCCTCGGCCCCGATACCGACAAATATACCAACCTGCGTGAATATTGCTATTGCTATTCAATTTCTGCAAACAGCAAGTTCAAGACAGAGGACCTCATTCAGCTCGCACTCGAGCTTGAGAGAAACGACCCCGCAATCGAGGGTACCTACCGCGATGATAGCCGCGATGGCAAGCTCGAGCTTTTCATCGAGCAGTATGTTGACAAGGGCAACCACTATTACGATGAAACACAGGCAGAATTTGTATTCGACTTTATAAACGATAAGGATACCGTTGAGTTCATTGACTGGAACACAACAAACCTGAAATCTATCATTACAAAGAACATCTTTACACCTATTTACAAGGGTGAAGACGTACGTTCTCACTTAACCTCGGTCGAGTCGGTTATTAACGCCGCACTTAAAGACCAGTTCTAAAAATCAGCGTTACACTAAACTAAAAGGAATGGTTGTATGTTTAAAAAGGTATTGTCTATATGCTTAGCAGCTTTGACGCTTTTGGCGATATTCCCCGCCATAAATACACCTGCGGCTGCCGCCCAGAGTGTCATTGTGGAGGCAGGGAATTCTTATGCCGGTTATCTGGATAAGAATAACGCCTATAAAGCAGCCGAAGAGACAATAGTAATAGACACGCTCAAAAACTATACAACCGACCAGGACGTATCCACGGTTGAGGTTGGCGGAAAACAGTTTCTTGTCACAACCGACGAGGGATACACCGAATGGACGTTTACAGTTCCCACGGCGGCGATGTACAGAATCGCTGCCGTGTGGGCAAACGTCGAGGGAAAGGGACTCGATATCATAAGACGTGTTTCGGTTGACGGAAGCATCCTGTTTGACGGACTCAACTCTGTCTATTTCAGACGCTCATGGAAAAACGTGGGCAATAAATACGTCGATATAAGCGGAAACGAATATTCCCAAAAATTAGAAGAAGAGATTACGGTTCAAACCTCTAATTTCTACAGCTTTACAGATTACGCTGCAGGCGGATATTGCCTCGCACTTTCAGAGGGTGAGCACACCATCCGTTTTGAATCGGTGCAGGAGCCAATGGCTATAAACAGCATCCTGCTGACACCTGCAGAAGAATATGCCACGTATAAAGAAAAGGAAAAAGAATATAAAAATGCGGGTTATGAGCCCGTTTCGGCCGAAATAAAGCCGATAATAATAGAGGCGGAAAACGCCACATATACATCGAAAAACACCATAAGACCCGTAGCAGACCGCAGCTCACCCGCTGTCACACCCTATGATTCTATAAAGAAGCTCTTAAACTCAATGGGCGGCAACAGCTGGAGCGAATCTGCACAGTGGATAGAATGGAATTTCACCGCAGAGGAAAGCGGTTTGTATCAAATCACCTTGCACGCAAAGCAAGACTATAAATCAGGATTCTCTAGCGCAAGACGCCTTCTCATTGATGGCGAAGCACCGTTTTCGGAAGCTAATTACATAGAAATTGATTACGACCTCAACTGGCAGAACATCACCCTGGGTGACGGGGAAAAGCCCTATCTTGTGTACATCGAAAAGGGCGACCACACACTGCGTCTTGAGGTTTCCATCACAGAGGCAATGTCCGAAATTTTGACCAAATCGGAAAAATTGCAGGACGACCTCACGGCATTTTACCGCCGTATAATTATGGTAACGGGTACAATGCCCGACTCTTTGCGCGATTATAACCTGTTCTCAACGGTTGAAAACTGCAAAGAAACAATCGAAGCCGCACTGAAGGATTTGAATGATATCGTAAGTGGCTTGGAGGCACTCGGCTACAGCGGCTCCGAAACCTCCACAATGAACCGCCTTATCATCCAGCTTGAAGGCTTTTTGGAGGATGACAATACCATCCCCGACCGTCTGAGCGCCTATAACACTAATGTTATGTCCTTCAGCTCCTGGATAACGACGGCAAAGCAGCAGCCTGCTTTAATTGATAATATTTACATTGCATCTCCCAAGTCAGAGATTCCCGCGGCAGACTGCGGCTTCTTCAAAAAAGCATTCACCGAAATTTACCGCCTTTTGATGTCCTTTGTGACTGATTATGACGTAATGGATTCCACAGGCTCCGCCGAAAACAAGGGCGAAATTAAGCTTTGGGTTGGCCTTGGAATTGATCAGTCAATTGTTCTTAAATCCCTAATAGACGGCGGATTCACACCCAAGAGCAATATAAACGTTAATATTGAGCTTGTTAATATGGGTGTGCTTCTTCGTGCCGTTGCGGCCGACGTCGGACCTGATATTGCACTTTTCCAGGGACAAAGCACCCCTGTTGAATATGCCATGCGCGGTGCCGTTTATGACCTTCGAAATTTTGACGACCTTGATGAAGTTTTAGAGAGATTTTATCCCTCCGCTTATGAGAGCTTTAAGTACGAGGGCGGACTTTACGCGCTTCCTGGCAACCAGACCTTCTCCATGATGTTCTACCGTACCGACATTTTGGAGGAGCTGGGTGTAAAAGCGCCTGACACCTGGCAGGACCTTTATTCAGTCCTTGCAAAGTTCCAGACAAATTATCTTTCAATTTCCTTGCCGTCACCCTTTGTTGGCGGTGCAGGCACCACGGGACTCAACCAGGTTTATATGATGCTGCTTTATCAGAACGGCGGTGCACTTTATTCTCCGGACGGAAAGCGCACCACAATGAACAGCGAAAACGCAATAAGCGCGTTTACTCAGTGGGTAAACCTTTATACCAAATATAAGGTGCCGCAAACCACAAACATTTTGACCCGTTTCCGTATGGGTGAAGCACCCATTGTTATAACCGATTATACCTTCTATAACCAGTTGCAAATCGGTGCACCTGAAATCGAAGGTAAATGGGAGTTTACAGCCATTCCGGGCACAAAAATGCCCGACGGCAGCATAAATCGCGTTCAGGCAAGTACCGTTACCGGCTCGCTCATTTTTGCAAATGCCAAGGATAAAAAGTCGGCTTGGGAATTCCTCAAGTGGTGGACAAGTGCAGAAACACAGGCGGACTACGGTATGGAAATTGAAGCGCTTCAGGGCGCGTCTGCCCGTTGGGCAACCGCCAATATTGAGGCGTTCAAGATGCTGCCTTGGTCAAATAAAATATCAAAGGCGATTGAAGAGCAGTGGGTAAACGTCAGAGGCGTTCCGCAGGTTGCAGGTGGATATTACACCGCACGAAGCCTTGATAACGCCATTCGTACCGTTGTAAACCAGAACGAAAACACACGCGAAACAATGCTCGATTTCGCAACCGATATTGATGAAGAAATTACAGTCAAGAGGAAAGAATTCAACCTCGAAGTAGATGAAGATTAGTAACAGTGGGGGACTTACTTTGAAAAAGAAGCGTTTTGCCTTAAATCAAGAAAAAACCTCATATTTAATGATGGCGCCGTTTCTGATATTGTTTTTTGTGTTTACGGTTATGCCCGTTTTCGCAACCATAATCATCAGCTTTACGGATTATAACGTTTTAGGCACACCGAATTTTGTCGGCTGGCAGAACTATATAAACCTATTCGTGCATGACGAAATTTTTATGAAATCAATCAGTAATACGCTTGTATATGCTGTAATTACAGGACCTGTTGGCTATATGATGGCATTTATTGTTGCCTGGGTCCTTAACGAAATGAGCCCGTTCTTGCGTGCATTGCTCACGTTCATTGTATATGTTCCGACCCTTTCTGGTACGGCATATACAATCTGGAGCCTCATTTTCGACGGCGACGTTTACGGCTATGCAAACAGCTTTTTGATGAACTTTGGTTTCATAGAGGAGCCAATACAGTGGCTTACAACTGAGGAATACATCCTGCCCATTATCATCATCGTCCAGTTGTGGATGAGCATGGGTGTCGGCTTCCTTGCCATGCGCGCAGGTTTTTCATCGGTTGATAAGAGCCTTTATGAAGCAGCAGCGGTTGACGGTGTTAAAAACCGTTTCCAAGAGTTGTTTTATATCACCATTCCTGCAATGGGCCCCCATCTTATGACGGCGGCAATTCTGCAAATCACCTCAATGTTTGCAAACTCTGCCGTATCGGAAACCCTTGCAGGCTCGCCAAGTACAAACTATGCAGGACATCTTATAATTCAGCACCTCAACGACTATAGCTCGGTGCGCTTCCAGCGCGGATACGCAAGTGCTATATCGGTCATATTGTTCCTTATGATGATTGCGATGAATAAGCTTGTTCTCAAACTGCTTAACAAAATCGGGAGGTAGGATATGACGAATTTTAAGGTTAGCGTCAGACGCTTATTCTCCAACCGCACCAAAAAGGTAAACCGTTCCAAAACGGGTAACGCAATGATTTTCCTGTTTATTGCTGTCATTGCGGCATACAGTATGATTCCGCTTGTGCTTATGGTTTCCAACTCATTAAAGCCAATAAGCGAGCTGTTCATATATCCGCCAAGATGGTTCCCGATTAACCCCACGTTTGACAACTTCAAGGTGCTTTTCAGCCTTATGTCATCAACCTGGGTGCCGTTTTCAAGATATGTGTTCAACACCTTTTTCGTAACAATCGTTACAACAGTTTTGCATATTTTAATCGTTGCACACGCAGCATATCCGCTTGCAAAGCACACCTTCAGGGGACAAAAGCTTATAAACACACTCATTATGTATTCGCTTATGTTTGTTCCCGTCGTTACCGATATAGTTAACTATATGACTATATCCAGTCTTAACCTTATAAACACATATACCGCAATGATAATTCCAAATGTTTATTATACATTCGGTCTGTTTATGTTGCGCAATTATATGACCACAATCCCCACAACGCTCATAGAAGCCGCAAAGATTGACGGCTGCAGCGAGCTTCGCATCCTCTGGAAGATAATAATGCCAATGGCAAAGCCCGCTTGGCTGACACTTATTATCCTTATGATACAGAATATGTGGTCGCAGGCAAATAACACCTATGTTTATTCGGAAAAGTTCAAAACCCTGCCTGCCGCACTTTCACAAATCACAACGGGCGGACTTATCCGCGTGGGCGCAGGACAGGCGGTCGGCGTAATAATGCTGATTGTTCCTGCAACCGTATTTATCGTAAACCAGACCAAAATGGTCGAAACAATGGCATCTTCAGGTATTAAGGAGTAGTTTTATGAATCGTTTGCTAAAAAAGCTCATATGCGTACCGTTAGCAGCGCTGTGCCTGTTTTCAATGCTTTCTGTTGCCGCTTCGGCAGAGGGCGAGGACGGAAGACGGTTTGTTGTTTCAAACGGCGTTAGCGATTCCTATACATACAGTAAGGTCGGCGGCAGCAAAAAGGTTGTTGCAAGTCCCGATACGTATCTGCCCGAATACGTGGTAGATTCAGAGTCGCTCGGGGTTGAGCTTGTAAACCCTGCTCACATAACCTCAAAGGATGACACGCTTTATATCGTCAACACAGGCAAAAACAATATAATAATAACCGACGCTAATTTTAAGGTTGTTAGGGTATTAGACGGTTTTATGCAAAACGGCGAAAAGCAGAGCTTCGCATCTCCACAGGGCTGTTTCATAACGCGCGACGGCCTGCTTTACATAGCGGATACCGAAAATCAGCGTATAGTTGTGCTTTCTTCTGAGTATGAGCTGTTGCAGATTATAGACACACCAAAGTCTGACGTCTTGGCAAAGGACTTTGTATTTAAACCGCAGAAAATCGTTGTTGATACATCAGACAGAATTTTCGTGGTGGCAGACGGCGTTTATGAGGGCATAATGCAGTTCTATCAGGACGGCAGCTTTATCGGCTTCGTCGGCAGCATTCCCGTTACGGCAAACCCTGTTGAAATTCTGTGGAAAAAGCTTCTCACAAAGGAACAAACCTCTAAAATGCAGCAGTTTGTTCCCGTAAGCTATACAAACATCTTCCTCGATTCTGAGGAGTTTATGTATACCGTTTCGCTTTCGACCACCCTCACAAACCCCATAAGACGCTTAAATCCGGGCGGTGCTGACGTGCTTATCCGTAACGCACTTGCAGGCACAACCGTCGCTGGCGACCAGATTGGCAAGGCC
The DNA here is from genome assembly GCA_937912045.1 of uncultured Clostridia bacterium. Lineage (GTDB taxonomy): Bacteria > Bacillota > Clostridia > Oscillospirales > Acutalibacteraceae > SIG589. The sequence goes on along the minus strand of CALDPI010000098.1, from coordinate 8,119 downwards.
TCGCAGTTTGTCGCAATCTGTGCTGATGAAAACAATATTTATTATGCTGCAGATTCCGTAAGAAACAGGATTTTTGTCTATGATGAGGACGGAAATATTCTGAGCGTTTTCGGCGGAAGCTATATCGGTCAGGTGGGAACCTATAAGCACATTTCTTCGCTTTTGCTGTTTAAGGAGAACCTGTTTGTCGTTGACTCTCAGGCCTCGCTCATAACAGCACTCTATCCCACCGAGTATATGAAAACAATAAAAGCAGGTCTTAATACCTACCGCACAGGAAAATATGAGGAAAGTCAAAAGTATTGGACACAGGTTTATGCGCTTAATTCCAACTTTGACCTCGCATATTCCAAAATCGGTATGATTGAGATTAGAAATAAGAATTATGAAGAAGCAATGGAATATTTCCTCCTCGCTAACGACCAGGAAAACTATTCCAGAGCATACACAAAATACCGTACCATCTGGTACACCAAAAACCTTTCATATATAATAACCGCCGTTTTAGTGGTTGTTGTATTGATTGTCGTTTTTAACATCGTGCGTAAGAAGAGGGTGAAGAAATGAAACAACAAATAAAATTTGCTTTTCATGCCCTTTTCCACCCGGCCGATGCCTTTTGGGATATGAAACGCGAAAAGCGCGGCTCGCTGCCTTTTTGTCTGCTGCTTCTGTTTTTGCAGTTTGTCACAATGGTGGTGGACGAATATTGCGTTGGATTCATATTTGATACTTCGGTGGGCGAAACGGCAGACATTCTTTTCCTGTTTGCCACCGCCATACTTCCCATTTTCCTTTTTGCACTCGCAAACCTCGCAATAACAACCTTTTTAGAGGGCGAGGGTACATTTAAGGATATATTTATGATGGCATGTTATTCACTGACACCTGCAATCATATTAAGGGTCGTAAACACCGTGCTCACAAACGTTATGTCACTTGACGAAAAAACATACATCAGTATGATTTCTGTGCTCTCGCTCGTGTGGGTTCTGCTTTTGATTTTCGTCGGCATAATGGAGGTTCACAACTACAGCATGTCGCGCACCGTGGCAAGCGCTGTGCTGACTGTAGTTTCAATGGTAATAATACTGTTTTTGCTTTTAATGTTCTTGGATATGGTGTCAAGAATATTCGGCTTTGGATATTCCATCTTCCAGGAAATGCAAACTCGAATGTAATGTGTAGGAGATATAAATGTTAAAGAGAATTTTAGCTGTTTTTTTAATATGTATATTGTCACTTTCGGTTTGCGCTTGCGGACAGGGAAAGGGCTTTACCTTTGTCCACAGTGACGCTGTCAGCGGCTATAAAGCCGTTGGTGCCGCAGGCACGCTCGTGTTTGATGCAGCAGGCCTTAAAAAAGCTGCCGAAAATGAGTATCTCGCACTGTATTACAGCGAGGAAACCTATGTTGTCACCATTTTTGACAAGCGCACGGGCAAAAGCTACTCCACCGCACCGAGCGAGGAAACACCGAGCAGCACCAACACCCGCCTTGCCGCACTGAATTTGATATACAGCAATTCACAGGGCAAAAACGGCTCTATTGACAGTTATACACAGAGTGTTCTTTTAGGACAGGTAGAGGTTAAAACCTCCGGAAATACCGTTACCTTTAATTACAGCATAGGCGATGTTTCTGACGGACTTGAGGTTACACCCAGCGTCATCAGTAACGAGCGCTTTACAAAGTTACTTGAAAAGGCAACCCCGGCACAGCAGAAGGCTCTCAAGCGCAGATACAGTTACATAAAGGATTACGACAACTGGTCAAGACGCAAGATTGCAAGTCCAAAGGCAATAGCCGACGTGGTAGCCCTCTTTAAAGAATTGGGCTATACCGAGGAGGACCTTAAAATTGATAACGCCGAGAATGGCGTAAGCAGTGCGGGCAACGAAAAATTAGCATTCTTCGTTCCGCTCACCTTAACGTTGGATAAGGACTCTGTCATTGCAAGCATTCCGCTGAGCGAGGTTACGTATCCTAAAAGCAATCCACTTATAAAGATTGAATTTATGCAGTTCCTCGGAGCCATATCGGGCAAGACAGAGGGCTATTTCCTCCTGCCGGACGGCAGCGGCGCAATAATGCCGTTTGACACCGTTGAAAATGGTGCCGTGCATTATGAGGCGGCTGTTTACGGACCCGATAACGCCCTGCGTCAGAAGGCAAGCTCCAGCAAAAAACAAACCGTTTTGATGCCCGTTTTTGGCGCGTCATACGCAGACGGCGGCTTCCTCTCGGTAATTGAGGATGGTGAAGCCCTTGCCGATATATATGCATATAACAGTGGCTCAACCGACAACTACAACAAAGCGTTCAGCGTCCTAAATTTCCTAAAAACCGAGTCGGTTTCTCTCGGTCAGCAGACGGCTTCCGACAACTTCAACTATTACAACTTCCAGAAAGAAAACTATACCGGCAACTACACCGTAAGATATATCTTCTTGGAAAACGGTAATAACGACTATAGCGGAATGGCAAAGGCCTATCGCGCTTACCTTGGCGATACAGGCGCCCTCCCGAAAGCAGAAAGGGCAGAGAATGCCCCCTTCGTGCTCGAAACCGTTGGCGGAATTCTTGCAGATAAGCAGTTTTTGGGCTTCCAGTATAAGGGCATAACCGCTCTGACGGAATATACCGATAATATCGAAATGGCCGATGAGCTGTCAAAGCTGGATATAAAGAATATAAAGCTCCGTCTCACCGCCTTCTCGGGCGACGGAATGCAGAATTCAGTGCCCACCAAATTCAAGCTCATAAGCGAGCTTGGCGGCAAAAAAGGCTTTAAGTCGCTCGTTGCCGCGGTAGCAGAAAAGGGCTATGCACTTTATCCCGATTTTGAATATCTCACCTTCTCTGTAAACAGCGGAGTAGGCGCGAAGAACAAATATGCCATAAGCAGCATGGATTATAAATCGGCAAGCGTGCCCGTTTATAATAAGGCAACGCTCGAAAAGGATATACAAATAGGGGATAACCTTTACTATCTTATGAGAGTAAAGAGCCTGCCCACAGTGGATAAGGCTGTGCAAAAGTTTATAGACAAATATAAAATTTCGGGTATTAGCATTGCCGATATGGCAACAGGCGTTTCAAGCGATTTCTCAGATAAAAGCAGTTATGACCGTCAGAGTGCAGTAAATCTTGCTGCGGGACTTATGGACGGACAGGACCATTCGCTGATGCTAAATGCTGCAAATGCCAAAAATGCAAAATCAGCAGACATAATAACCGAAGCACCGCTTTGGTCAAGTCTGTATGAGTTTACAGAGGGTGTTCCGTTCTATTCAATGGTTTATCACGGTGCGGTTGATTACACAGGCAAATCCGTCAACCTCACACCCGATGCAAGAACAGAATTTTTGCGCAGCATCGAATATGGCGCCGCACTTAAATATACCCTAGTTTATCAGAATGCCTCCTCGGTAAAGAAATCGGATTATACCGAGCTTTATTCGGCAGAATTTGATGATAACAAGGATTCAGCAGCCGCCTGCTATAAAGAGGTTAACACACTCTATAAGAAGACGGCGAACGCACAAATCGTCCGTCATCAAAAGCTTGCAGACGCAATTTATATGACCGAGTATTCAAACGGTGTGTGCACCGTTGTCAACTATTCCGACGCAGATTTCCAGTCGGAATTCGGCACCGTCGGCGCACGCAACTACATAATTAAGGAAAGGTGATATGAGCTTTGAATAGGTTAAAATACAAGCATAAAAGAGCACTGTTCGGCTACGGCTTCATAGCACCTTGGCTTATCGGCTTTGTGCTGTTCTTCACGGTACCGATTGTAAGCTCAATTATTATGAGCTTTAATCAGCTGTCCATAACCGACGGCGTCCTTAATTACGACTTTTTGGGCATAAAAAACTTTAAATATGCCCTAACGGGTGACGAAAAGTTTATACCCTACCTGTCAGAGTGTCTGCTCGACCTCGTAATTGACGTTCCGCTCATCTTGATATGCAGCTTCTTCTTTTCCTTGATACTTAACCAGACCTTTAAGGGAAATACAATAATGAAGGTTGTATTCTTCCTGCCCGTCATCCTCGGTAACGGAGTTTTCGCCCTTTACCAGACAGACCTTTTGGCAGTGCAGGGAGTATCTGTTGAGATGATTCAGGCAGAAAGCGAGTCAATGCTTGGCGGCTTCACCACCAGCGGACTCATCGAGTTTATGCGCGAGGCAGGCCTTCCTGATTCGGTTCTCGGCTATCTCACAATACCGATTGACCGAATTTACACACTTATGAGCAAATCTGGCGTTCAGACCTTTATATTCCTGTCAGGCTTAAAGGCTGTTCCGTCCTCACTTTATGAGTCGGCTCACGTAGAGGGCTGCTCTGCGTGGGACAGCTTCTGGAAGATAACACTTCCAATGGTGTCCCCAATGATTATCGTTAACGTCGTCTACACAATAGTAGACAGCTTTGCGGCAGAGGATAACACCCTGCTGAACTACATATACGAAACAGGCTTCAAAAATACCAACTTTGGACTCTCCTCTGCAATGGCGTGGATTTTCTTCATCATTCTCGGCGTAGTTGTTTCATTGGTATTGTGGCTTGTAAACAAGCGTATAGTTTATCTTAACAACGGGAGATGATATGTGATGGATTACAATTCGGTTCTTGAAAAAACAAGAATGCCGCGAAAAAAAGCCGCACATATCGCCTTCGTGATTGTCAGGGCAATTTTGTGCATCGGCTTCGCATACACCATTCTTTATCCGCTTCTTATGATGGTGTCGCGTTCTTTGATGTCGGCTGCCGACCTTTACGATAACTCTGTTGTGTGGATTCCAAAGAATTTCACGCTGGATACCGTAAAGGCAATGTCAAAACAGCTTTCATATATGCCAACACTTTTTAACAGTGTGTGGGTATCTCTTGCCGTAACACTTTTACAGCTCATTTCCTGTATGATGGCAGGATATGGCTTTGCCAGGTTTAAATTTCCCGGCCGCAGCCTTTTATTTGGCGGTGTTATTTTCTCACTTCTCGTACCGCCCCAGCTTATAGTGTTACCGCAGTATCTCAACTTCAGAACGTTTGATATTTTCGGCCTGTTTGAGCTTGTTTTCGGTGCACCGATAAATATGCTCGAAACTTCACTTCCGATTTTTCTTCTTGCGGCAACCGCCAACGGAATAAAATGCGGACTATATATCTACATTTTCAGACAAACGTTCGTAAATATGCCGATAGAAACAGAAGAGGCAGCAACGGTTGACGGTGCAGGAACACTTCGCACCTTTGCAACCATTATGGTGCCGGGCGCCAAAAACGCCGCAATAACAGTTGCACTCTTTTCGTTCGTTTGGCAGTGGAACGACCTGTTCTTTTCGGAAATATATCTTAAGCAAAAAACACTTTCAATGTCTTACGGAGGCGTCTCGCTCGAGAATCTGACCTCCACAAACCCGAACTTCTCCGACTATAACTTCTATAACATCACATTCCAGTCGGCTTTCAAGGGCGCATCGGTTTTGCTGATACTTCTGCCACTCATTCTCATATTCCTCGTGCTGCAGAGATATTTTGTGGACAGCGTTGAAAACTCGGGTATCGTAGGATAAAAGAAACCAGGTGATATTATGGCAAACTATTATGTTGATTCAGTAAACGGTAACAACGATTTTGACGGTCTTTCGCCCGAAAAAGCGTTTAAAAACTTCGAGAAAATAAACGAAATGACCTTCACAGCAGGGGATAAAATCCTGCTTAAGAGGGATAGCGTATTTTCAGATGCCCTCACAGCAAACGGCAGCGGCAACGAGAATGCACCCATTGTAATTTCCGCCTACGGAAACGGCCTTAAAAAGCCTGCAATAATCACAGAGGGCGCGCCTTATGCCGCACTGCATATTAAGGGCGAGTGCATAACGATAGACGGTCTGGAAATTGAAAACCGCAAGGGTAGATGCGGAATCTATTCTTCGGGCGACATTCACGGTGCCATAAGAAATATCACCATAACCTCCTGTTATGTTCACGACGTGTGGGTGGATAACGATTTGCCTCCGCGCCCCGCTTCCGGCGGATGGCAGCATCATCACGGCGGCATTATAATCGAAACCAATAAAGAGGCACCAACCTGGTACGAAAACGCCCACATTGAGAATAACACCATTGTCAACGTAAACCGCACAGGTATCTGGTTTGGCGGTCAGTGGTTTAACCGTTTCAAAAATTCATTCCCCTGGACTACCAATAAGGCAGAGGGAATGGATGACGAGTGGTGGCCGCATAAAAATGTTTACATCGCCTGGAACGTGGTCGACCACGCCCACGGCGACGGTATCATCGGTATAGGCTGTCTTGGACTTTTAATGGAGCATAACCGTATGTATTATGCCAACTGCGGTTCGCGCAACGGCAACTGCAACGCAGGCCTTTGGTCAATGGCGTGTGACGGTGCCGTTATCCAGTATAACGAGGTTGCCTATACAGGTATGGAATACGGCGGTGACGGCGAGGGTTATGACATTGATAACTGCAGCCGCAACACAATATTCCAGTATAATTTAAGCCATCATAACGAGGGCGGATTTTTGCTTATCTGCAATATTACCTGTAATTCTGCAGACTCGCATATAAACAATATTGTAAGAAACAACCTGAGCATTAACGACGCAAACAAAGCCGATTCGCCAATATTCACATTTACGGGTTCGATGCGTAATTTTCAAATGCTTAACAATACGGTTTACAGCGACCTTGATAACCGCTATAGACTCTTCCAGGTTGTTGACTACGGCAACACCGGTCTTGCAGACGACGTGCTGATTGCCAATAACATTTTCTATTCAAAACAGAGAAGAAACTGGAACAACTTCAGAGCAAACGGCAAATTCACCTTTGATTCAAATATCTTTTACAATATGCCCGCCTTGCCTGAAAAGGATAATATAATAGATATTGATAACAATTATGAACTCGAACCCGCCATCGCAGAGGAATTGAGCGTTCCGTTCACACGCCTCGCAACAGACGGCTTTGTTCCGCTTTGGGATTCTCCGCTGCTTCGTATGGGCAAGCATTTTGATGCCTGCGCAGATAAGGATTTCCAAGGAAGAGACACCAAAGGTCATAACTATATCGGTGCGTTCTATTATAAGGACGCCAACTTGGGATAGGGTGATATTGTGATGAATTATTTTGACGTTTTAAATACTGACAAAAAGAAAATCGCCCTCTTTGGTGCAAGTGGGGAAAACCCGTTTGCGAAAGAGCTTTTGGCTCATTTTGGCGATAAGGATGCGGAACTTTTATTCCCCGACGGAGCAGATATGTTCACGGTCCACACCGATAGTGAGCTTGAAGCCTTTGCAGATTGCTACAAAATCTGCCTTATGGATATAAAGGTTTTGGAGAGCAAAATTTGTGACGTTGTAAAAAACAGTAAAGAGTTTGAAAGGGTTACAACAGTTTATGATTATGAACTTGCTTATCCTGCGTGTGTTGGCAAGGTTATAACCCGCGAAAACTATGATGTTTTATTTATCACAGGTGTTAAAACAGTGTCCGACCGCTATTTAGCAAGAGAAACCGTAAAATGCATCAAAAATGCTCCTGCGGTTTATATGTTTGACTCGGAAACAGAATATTTTGAGGTTTTGCGAAAAGCAAAATAAGCAGGTGATATTATGGCAAATTATTTTGTCGATTCAGTAAACGGTAATAACGATTTTGACGGTCTTTCACCCGAAAAAGCGTTTAAAAACTTTGAGAAAATAAACGAAATGACCTTCACTGCAGGGGATAAAATCCTGCTTAAGAGGGACAGCGTTTTTTCAGACCACCTTGTGCTTGAAAGCTGCGGTGAGCCTGAAAACCCAATCGTGATTTCTGTCTATGGCAACGGACACAAAAAGCCCGCAATCATAACAGAGGACGGGGCACCCTCCTCGGTTGCAATCTACGGCGACTGTGTTACGGTAGATGGGTTAGAGGTTTCCAACCCAAAAGGCCACGCAGGAATACTTTTCGAAAGCAAAAAACACGGCGCTAACTATAATGTTACGGTAACGGGTTGTTATGTCCACGACGTCTGGACAGTAAACGACCTTCCTCCGCGCGAAAGCGGCGCGGCTGGCTGGCAACA
>CALDPI010000097.1 GCA_937912045.1 uncultured Clostridia bacterium | reverse complement strand
CTTCTGCATGCCATAAACGTAAAGTATTAACAACATGATTTCTATCACCAATTACTGGTACATCATAAGGAACTGCTTTAACATATTCAGCTATAAAGCCATTAGTATTTATACTCATATTTCCTTCCATCCATTTCTCTGAATAATCCTACGCATATTCTCTACACCAACTGGATTCATGCTGTGGATGTGAATAGCGTAGTTGCGACCAGTTTCCTCAAGCCAGTCGAGAAGTTTGATATAATCTCCGCCATCGCTTGCATAATCACCTAAATCATGGTCTAAATCAATAATCTCTATCGTCCCGCCATTATTCTCAATTTCTTCTATGGCTCGCAGTGGTGCACAAACGATATTTCGCCAAACGGACCTTTCGTGCGTTGCCTTTACGAGTATATATTCAAAACAAATATGCCTGTTTTGATGCTCTGCAACGGTAGCCCCTTCATTCCATACACCTTCCCCTATGCGAAAACGGTTGTAAATACCTTCGCACCGAGCGGCTGTGACCCTGAAGCTACGTCTTTTCCATTAAGTACTTTATAATATACTTTTCGGCAAGGCAGAGGCCAAAGGCAAATGCCCCGTTAAGCTTCTGTAAAACAAAAACTCTCGTTCCCAAGGAACGAGAGTTTTTTATTTTAGAAATTAAATAGTTTCTCTTCTAATTCTTTTGTAAGCGGTCCGCCATAGGGGCAAAGCTGATATGCTTCAGCAAAGCGAACGCGGCTACCTTTTTCTTCGCCATAACGCTCAATAAGCTCTTTTCTGAAGCGTGCGGCTGTCTTGGCAAAGCGAACGGAATATCCGCGTTCTGCCGCCATAACCTCCTCGTCGGTGGTGTCGGCTGTGATTTCCATACCCTTAAGCCACTCAAAACGTTCTGCCTCACCTTCGGGAACTTCTTGGTGCTCTGTGTAGGGCAGCCATTCGTAAACCTGGGAAGTGTTAAGGTGTGCAATCTGAAGCTTCAGGTCATTTTCATCGTCCATATCAAGCACGATATCTGCGTGGAAATCCGGATCGCGGAATTTGTCCTCATAATACATAATAACAGGCATATCACGCATGGCGGGCACGTCGGGGCATTCGTGCGGAACGGTGAGAAGATAAGAAGCGTCCTGAACGAGAAGACCTGCGGCGCGGTGGTCGGCGTGATAGTCGTTTGTGCGGTGGGAAAATACAATGTCGGGTGAAAACTCACGTATGTAGCGGATGAGTCTGCGGCGTGTCGGAAGGTCGGCCACGAGTGTGCAGTCGTCAGAATCAGACCAAATGTCATACGTAATTCCCAAAAGCTTTGCAACGGCAGCAGATTCGCCTGCGCGACGGCGCGAGGTTTCTTCGGGCGTCATAATGTGGTGACCGCCACAACCGTTTGTAAGCGAAAGAAAACGCACCTCATATCCCATCTTAACATATTTGTGTGCCAATCCTCCGCAACGGAACTCGTTGTCGTCCTGATGGGCGCCAATCATTAATATTTTCATAAACACCATTCCTTTTTAATTGGTTTATATGAATAGTGTATCACAGTATTTCTCTCAATTCAATGCGTTTTTCCATCAAATACTCTCAAAAAATATGCTTTTTATTGACCTCAAACCAACTTTGAAATATAATTAATTCATAATCTGCTTGAGGTGATATAAATGATGCATTCAATTTTGCTTATCGGTCAGTCAAATATGGGCGGTCGTGGCTTCAAGGACGAGGTGCCGTGGATTGAAAACGATAAAATCTTCGTGAACAGAAACGGACGCTGGCGTCCAATGTATTGCCCTGTAAATCCCGACCGCGTCACGTCGGGCATAAACCTGTCTGAAAGCTTTGCAGATTTATATTCGAAGGAGCATAATGTCGAGGTCGGCCTCATCCCCTGTGCCGACGGCGGCACCTGCCTTGACCAGTGGTGTGTCGGCGGACTCCTTTTCGACCATGCCTGCTATATGGCAGAGCTGGCATCGCGCACCTCAACCATCGCGGCTGTGCTGTGGCATCAGGGCGAATCCGACTGCTATGAGGAGCGCTACCCGGTGTACGAAGAAAAACTCTCTGTAATAATGGAAGGCTTCCGTAAAAGGCTCGGCCTTTACGATGTGCCGTTCCTACTCGGTGGTCTGGGCGACTTCCTGGCCGATTTTGAGGGCTCGCCCGTGTTTAAAAATAATTACAAAAAAATTAATGCATCGCTTAAGCACCATGCCGATACCCATAAGATGACGGGCTTCGTGTCGGCAGAGGGACTCGGCGGCAATCCCGATAATATGCACTTTAGTGCTGAGGCTCTGCGCGAGTTTGGTGTGCGTTATTATAACGAGTTTTTAAAGCTTGAAGATAAAAATAAGGTCTTCACAGAAAAGGCAACACCCGATGCCGCCATCAGAACAGAAATAGAAAATCTTTAAATAAATCCCCTTTTCTCATATTTTCCGAAAAAGCGGTAAAGATATGGAGGAAAGGGGATTTTTTTATGATAGAACAGGATACAATAAAACTTTTGCGCGAATGTGATGCAGGCATTAAAATGGGCGTGTCTTCGATAGACGACGTGCTGGAATACGTAAAATCGGACAAGATGAAAAAATATCTGTCGGATTGCCGTGATGAGCACGATAAGCTCGATAATGAGCTGCAAGAGCTCCTGGATAAATACGGCGACGACGGAAAAGAACCAAACCCCATCGCCAAGGGAATGTCCTGGATTAAAACCAATATGAAGCTTATAATGAACGAGTCGGACGAAACAATAGCTGCGCTTATGACCGACGGCTGTGATATGGGTGTAAAATCACTCAGCAAATATTTAAACGAATATGCCGCCGCCGATGAGGTGTCAAAGGATTTTTGCAAAAAGCTCATAAAGCTTGAGGACGAGCTTTCCACCAATATGCGTGAATTTTTATAAAAGCAGGGGAAACCCTGCTTTTAATATTATGCTTGCAGTATGGCAGAAAATAGTGTAAAATTATGGTATAAAGACACAAGGAGGAACCGATATGCCAACCTTACATATAATGAAACACGCCACAAAGCGCAACAATCTTTATTTGCGCGTCGCAATGGGACATTTTGCCACCAGCAACTGCCACAGTAACTATTATATAGATGTTGTGGCACAAAAAACTCGTCTGTCAGAGGCGCGTGCCGTCGCAGAGGAACTTCGTTCATACTACTATGCCGATACAATAGTGGATACAATTCTCTGCCTTGACGGAACAGAGGTTATCGGTGCCTGCCTTGCAGACAGCCTGTCAAAAGCCGATTTTATGAATATGAATGCACATAAATCAATTTATGTCGTCACACCCGAAACCACAAACGGAAGTCAGCTTCTTTTCAGGGATAACATCGTTCCTATGATAGCGGGCAAGCACGTTATGATTCTTGCCGTTTCGGTTGCATCGGGTAAAACGGTAGAGTCGGCGGTTGACGCTATTAATTATTACGGCGGAACAGTCTCAGGCATTTCGGCAATCTTCTCAACCGCAAAGGAGTGCCGCGGCCTGCCTGTCCGTTCGGTCTTCGACCCCAACGATTTGGACGGCTATGCCTGCTACCCCGCACACGAATGTCCTTTGTGTAAGGCAGGCAAAAAGCTGGATGCGCTTGTAAACAGCCACGGCTTTTCAAAACTTTAATCCATAACGAAAACCGCAGCGCGTATGCACTGCGGTTTCCTTTTGTTATGAGAAAGGTATGTGTTTAGCCTATTTTTTATCTTCTCCGCATTTTCCGCTGCAGGTTTTGCAGTAGGGGCAGCCAACGCATTTTTGTCCGCGTTTTTTAGCGCGCACAATGTAAAATGCGGCGGCACCGACAATGCACAGAAGTATAAGTATAATTAAAAAATCAGTGAGTGTCATAGCTTATTTACCGGAGGCGACAGCCTCTTCCTTTTTTGCAGATTTGAGAGCATACTCTGCACGAAGCTGCTTTTCGGTGTTGCCAATCATCAAAACGATTACGGCAACGAATACCGCGACGGCAACAAGTCCACAAATGGCACCGCCGATGTTGAGGGCAGCTGCATCCACAATAAGTGTGCCTATTGTGTAAACCAGATACCCCACCGTAAAGCCCGTGCCGAGCTGAAGTGCAATGCCGCCCCAAAGCCATTTAGAACTCTTCATTTCAGCGTTCATAGCGCCGATTGCGGCAAAGCAGGGGGGAGTGAAGAGGTTGAACATAAGATAGGCAAGGGCCGCAGCCTTTGTAAGTCCCATAATTGCGGCAACCTCGCTTGCGCCGCCCGTAAGAGCAAGCTCGTCTATATAAATAAAGTTTGTAATGCCAAAGCATACTGCCAGCGTTCCAACAAC
>CALDPI010000096.1 GCA_937912045.1 uncultured Clostridia bacterium | reverse complement strand
CAAATGCGATAAAGCCGTAAAGCCCGTTAAATAAAAAGGCGAACACCGCAGGAATAAGCGTCAAAACAAAGGCGGCGGTGAACATACGCTTTATGCGTGCCGTCACCACAAGCGGCTTAATAGCGGTGCGGTTTTTCTTGCAGGCGCGTGCGGCGAATATGTACGCCGACAGCACGGTGATTAGCATAAATGCCGTGCCGGCAATTATGAACGCTGCCGAAACGGTTTTGCCCGGTTCTATAAAACGGGTGAGCAGCTTATACGCTTCCAGTCGAAAGAATATAAATCCGCCTGCTATGAGTGATATAAAAAAGAATATCACGTTTGAAAAAATAAATTTCGTGTTCTGCTTAAGCCAACCGAAATAGCGCGAAGCGAAATAAGAATTGAGCTGAAGCATCTGCAGCTGACGAGCGATGCCGGCCGCCGATATGGTGCAAAGCACAAGCAGAAAAACCGCCTTTGCAATGGAATATAATGGCATAGTTTAAACCCCCAAAAAGCTTTTGATAATTGCGTGTGCCAAAGCGGGTCTCTCAACAAAAGACCAGTGGCCCGCGTTTTCAATAACACATAAACCGCAGTCCTTTATAAGACTCTCAATAATTTTTGCATCACAAAGCGGTGTTGCAGTGTCGTTTTCACCCCATATAAGCAGGGTGGAGGCGGTGATGTTGTGTAAGCAGTCGCGTATGTCGGTGTTAACGAGGTTTACAAGCGTCTGTCGCAAAACGGGTGGCGCCGCGTTATAATCGGCAGAGCCGTAATGTGCACGAGCGCGCTCAAGCAGGGCATCGCCCCTCTGACCCACAACGCGTGAAGTCAGTACGCGCTTAATAAGCTTAAAATTACGTGCGCGCATTTTTTGCTTTAAGCTTTTTTTAGGTATAAGACCTGCCGCATCAAGCAAAATGATTTTAGCGGGCGTCACCGTGTGGTCGGCCGCCAGCTTGAGTGTCACACGTCCACCGTGCGAGTGACCGAACATAATGGGATTTTCAAGCCCCAAAGCATCAGCAAATTTTTTCGTGAAAGCGGTGTAATCATCAAGTGTCCACGGTTTACTCATCATATCGCTCTCGCCGCAGCCGGGAAAGTCGAGCGCAATGCAGCGGAATTTGTGCTTAAGCACGTTTATGATTCCTCTGTATGCCGCACAAGAGGAGCCCCAGCCGTGCAGCATAAGCAGTGCTTCTCCTTCACCCTCGTCAATATAATGTATGTTAAGTCCGTCAATATTAACTGTCAAAATAACACCACCTCGTTGTTTATTTAATTATTATATCAAATATTATGTGATAATAGAAGACATATTTTTTAAAAAACGCGGTTTTTTTAATATTTTGAAAAATTTTTTTCAAAAAGGCTTGACAAATATAGCTTTTGTGGTAAACTGTACTTTAGTGATATAAAGCTTTAAATTGTTAAAAGCTTAAAACGGAGGAAGATTTATGAAAAAAGTATTAGCAATTATTCTTTGTCTTATGCTCTTTGTCACCGCATTTGCAGGCTGTGGCGAAAAGGATGACGGCAAATATACCATAGGTATCTGCCAGCTCGTAACACACGACGCGCTGGATGCCGCCACACAGGGCTTCAAGGACGCTGTTGTTAAGGGCCTTGGTGAAGAAAACGTAACCTTTGATATGCAGAATGCGGGTAACGAAACCGCAATGTGCAAAACAATAACAGACAACTTCGCATCCAAGAATGTGGATTTGATTATGGCAAACGCAACTCCTGCACTTCAGGCAGCCGTTAAGTCTACCAAAAAAATCCCGATTCTCGGCACTTCCGTAACAGAATACGGCGTTGCACTTGAAATAGATAATTTCTCAGGCACCGTCGGCGGCAACGTTTCAGGCACTTCCGACCTTGCTCCGCTTGACAAGCAGGCTGAAATGCTGCTTTCCGTCGTACCCGATGCCAAGAACGTAGGTCTTCTTTACTGCGCACAGGAGGCAAACTCCGTATATCAGGTAAACGTTGTTAAGAAGTATCTTGAGGGTAAGGGCATCACCTGCAAAACCTACACCTTCACAGACACCAACGACGTATCTATGATTGCAAAGAAGGCATCTGCCGAAAACGATGCACTCTACATCCCCACAGATAACACAGCTGCATCCTGCGCTGACGCTATCTATAAGTCGATGTCACCCAAGAAGCCCGCAATAGTAGGCGAGGCAGGCATCTGCAAGGGCTGCGGTGTTGCAACACTTTCCATCGATTACTATGACCTTGGCTATGCAACGGGCGAGATGGCTGTTAAAATCCTCAAGGGTGAGGCAGACATCTCCGAAATGGCAATCGAATACACACCTGAAGAAAAGCTCACAAAGGTTTATAACGAGGCCATCTGCAAAGAGGTTGGCATTGATGTTGAGGCTTTGAAGGCTGCCGGCTATACCGCTCTTCAGTAATTTAAAATTTTAATAAAAAACATTAACGGCAAGGCGAAAAACGGTGATAAAAGGCACCGTTTTTTGCCCTGTCGAATTTCGTTTGTTTGGAGGAAAATATGCTTTATTTAGCTTCTTTGCCCCCTGCGATAGCACAGGGCATCATTTGGGGAATAATGGCAATCGGTGTGTATATCACATATCGCATTCTCGACGTTGCCGACCTTACGGTCGACGGCTCCATATGCACGGGAATGGCCGTTTGCACAGTTTTGGTGGTAAAATTCAATATGCCCGTCTGGGTCGGACTCATTGCTGCGGTTATCGCAGGAATGCTGGCAGGCCTTGCCACAGGAATTTTCCATACGTTTTTTGGAATTCCCGCAATCCTTGCAGGAATTTTGACACAGCTAATACTGTGGTCGGTCAACCTTAAAATAATGGGCGGCACCTCAAACGTCGGCTATCCCTTCGGTGTGGAATACTTCATCTCGACCGAAAACCTCGGTATGACGTTTGTCTATTTCGCAATCATCGTTGCATTGTTAATTGCCCTGTTTTATTGGTTCTTCGGCACGTCGCTCGGCGCTTCTGTAAGGTCAACGGGCTGTAATATTAATATGAGTCGCGCACAGGGCATCAACACCGATTTTATAAAGGTTCTCGGCCTTGTAATATCCAACGCGGTTGTCGCTTTCTCGGGCGCGCTTTTGTCCCTCTTCCTCGGTTTTTCGGATGCCAACGCAGGCAAGGGCGCAATAGTCATAGGCCTTGCCGCCGTCATAATAGGTGAGGCACTCTTCTCCCGTCTGACACGCAACAACTTTGCACTGAAGCTGCTCGCTGTAATAATGGGCGGCGTGATTTACTATATGGTATATCAGACCATAATCTTCTTAGGCCTTGACACAAACTATCTCAAGATGCTTTCAGCACTCTTGGTTGCACTCTTCCTCGCAGTACCCCATTGGAAGAAAAAATATTTCAGTAAGGCTACAAAAAAGGTATCGGAGGTGGCAGAGAATGCTTGAGGTTAAGAACGTAACAAAAATATTCAATGCCGCAACCATCAACGAAAAGGTGGCGCTTAACGGCATATCTCTTACCCTGCAGGACGGCGATTTTGTCACCGTTATCGGCGGAAACGGCGCAGGAAAATCCACGCTTTTAAATGCCGTTGCAGGCACCTATCCCGTTGACGAGGGCAACATCGTAATCGACGGTGTTGACGTCACAAAAATGCCCGAGCACAAAAGGGCAAGGTTCATAGGACGCGTCTTTCAGGACCCCATGACAGGCACCGCCGCAGATATGTGGATTGAAGAAAATCTTGCAATGGCTATGCGCAGAGGAAGAAAAAGAGGGCTTTCTTGGCATATTCAACCTCCACTTAGGTCTATTGAAAGCGGTAATCCGTGAAGTGGCACGGAAACGGTAGCTACCCGCTGTCCCGCTGTTCAATTATTTGAACGTTGCGTAGGGAATAACCCTCGAT
>CALDPI010000095.1 GCA_937912045.1 uncultured Clostridia bacterium | reverse complement strand
GGGCGAAGTTGGTGCTCTCGGTCTGCTTGGCAGGGTCCTCGTAGCTATGGCCGTTGACGGTGATGATGCCGTTGGTGTTTTCGTTGACCACCGCGCCCTTGGGATTCATACAGAAGGTGCGGCAAACGCTGCGTGTTTTCGGACTTCTGTACATAATTTTGCTTTCATACACGCTGTCGGTTATCGGCTCCCACACCTCTGCAGGACACTCAAAACGGACACCGATGTCAACGCGGTTGTTTTCGTTGCGAATGCCGAAACGGTTGCAAATTTCGCTTGTCCATTTGGAGCCGCTTCTGCCCGCCGCAACAATGACGTACTTGCCGTCAACCTCGTCGCCCTTTTTGCAGGTGATGCGCCAATCGTCGCCGTTCTTTTCAATGTTTTCAACCTCGGTATAATACCGAATTTCCACGCGGCTTTCGATAAACTCAATGAGATTTTTAAGAATATAATAGTTGCGCTCCGTGCCGAGATGACGCACCTGCGCATCCAGCATATGCAAATCGTACTGCAGCGCGCGGCGCTTAATGTCCGAGCCAACGGTGGAATAAATCTTCGCACCCTCGCCGCCGAATTCAAGGTTAATCTTGTCAACGTAACGCATAAGCTCAAGCGCCTTTTCCTCACCGACGTAGGTGTGGAAATCGCCGCCAAAATTGTTGGTTATGTTATATTTTCCGTCTGAAAAAGCACCTGCACCGCCGATTCCCGTCGTAATCGAGCAGTGGTTGCAGTTAATGCAGTTCTTTATTTTGTCGCCATCAATGGGGCATTTGCGCTTGCTTAAGGGTGCGCCCTTTTCAAGCAGACACACGCGCGCCTTCGGTGCGCACTTCACAAATTCATATGCGGCAAAAAGGCCACCTGCGCCGCCACCAATGATTACTACATCATAACTTGCCATAAATTTCACCTCATTTTTTAGACCAACAAAGACTATACCACATTTTTTCTCATTTGTACAGTATTTTATGCTTTGTCCACCACAAACCAGAAACAAACGCCGTCCTCTTTGTTGTAAACGCCGCAGGTCTTGCCCTGTGCCTTACAAATAGCGCTGACAATGGAAAGACCGAGCCCAAAGCGTGATTCGCTCCGCTTGTGCGATTCTTCCCCTCTGTAAAAGCTCTGCCAGATGTGTGGCATTTTCTCAGGCTCGACAAAGCTGCCCGTGTTGAAAATTTCCACCTTGATTTCACTCTCGCTCGGGATAAAGCGGATTTCTACCCGTCCGCCCTCGTTCACGTGTGCCGCCGCGTTTTCAAGCAGGCTTTTGAAAATCTGCTCGGTCTGCAGCTCGTCCGACAGGGCAAAGACCTCTTCCTTCGGACATAAAACCGAAACTTCTTTGCCGGCAAGGATGCGCCTTGTCATATCCTCTGCCATTTTTGAAAGAGAAAAACGCTCTTTCCTTATGGGCACCTGTCCCGCTTCATAGCGTGACAGCGCCAAAAGGCCCAGAACCAAGCGGTTCATTCGCTGACTTTCGTCAATTATAATATCACAGTACTGCTCGCGCGAGGCAGGGTTTATGTCGTCCTTTAGCCCCTCGGCGTAGCCCTGTATTATGGCGATGGGGGTCTTAAGCTCGTGCGAAACGTTGGCCACAAAGCCTTTTCGCATTGCATCAAGCTGACGCTCGTGCTCAATTTCATCGGTCAGAATTTCATTTTTTTGCTTCAAATCGGCAAGGGTTGCGCTCAGCCTTTGTGACATCTCGTTTATGGAGTGACCCAAAATACCGATTTCGTCCTCTGTTCCCACAGACACCTTTCGTTCAAACGAAAGGTCGGCCATATCCCTTGTGATTTCGCTCATTTCGGTAATGGGCTTTACAAACCGCCTCACCCAGAAATATGTGAAAATAAGTGCCGCAAAAAGACAAAAAATCGCCACAATGGAAATAAAGGTTCCGGCCGTCCTCGCGCTGCTCTCAAGCAGGCTCATCTGCACGCGGATTTCCAAAAAAAGCCCGTCTGTCAGCGCTCTCCTGTGCACAAGATATTCTGTGCCCAGGTGTGTATCAACCGCTGTTTCATAAACGCTTCCGTCGGAAAGCACACTTCTCTCTCTCGCCTTTAGCGGCTTGTGCTGCATTGAAAAGCCGCGGTCGCCCTTGTAGTAAAAATCAAGCATCTGACTTCCGAACGAGGTGTAAATCACCTTGCCCGACGCGGTATAAATCTCGGTTTCAAAATTATGCTCTTCAATTATTCGTGACAGCGCGTTTACAACGCTGTCGTTATCATCAAAGTCCAGCTCGCTCACTATTTTGCCCTGACGCAGCAGCTGTTTTTTCTCGCTCTCGCGGAAAAAGCGGAGCAAAAATGCCCTGTTTGCCACCGTCAGCACCAGCACAAATGCAGCAAATATTGCCGCAATGCGAACGAAGACCCGAAACCACAGTTTTTTCTTCACGTCACACCTCAAACTTATATCCCAGCCCGTAGACCGTTTTTATATGCATATTTCCGTAGCTGCCCATTTTCGTGCGGAGCCGCGCCATATGCGAATCAATGGTGCGCGCATCCCCCTCGTAATCGTAGCCCCAAACGGCCGACAAAATCTGCTCACGCGAGAAGACTCTGCCCTTGTTTTCATAAAGATAGCGCAAAATTTCAAACTCCTTGAGAGTCAGCGGCAGCTCCTGTCCGCAAAGAGTTGCCACGTATGCCTCGGAATTTACCGTAAGTCCGTCGTTTTCGTCGCCGTCCTTTGATGCACGCCTTATCAGCGCGTTCACACGCTTTACGAGCACCGCAGGGGAAAACGGCTTTGTGACGTATTCGTCCGCGCCTGCCTCAAACCCTGTCAGCTGGTCAAACTCCTCTGCGCGCGCCGTCAGCAAAATTATCGGCACGGTGGAGGTTTTTCTTATTTCGCGACAAACCTGCCAGCCGTCAACGTGTGGCATCATAATATCGAGGATAACCAGCGCGGCATCGCGGTTTTCGGAAAATTTTAAGAGCGCCTCCTGCCCGTCAAATGCCTTTATGGTCTTATAGCCTGCGGCGGTGAGAAAATCCGACACCAAATCGGTTATGCGCCGCTCGTCGTCCGCTATTATAATCTTCTTTGCCTCTGTCTGCATTTTTGCCACCTCTCTTTATTTTCCACTACATATAATAATAATCATATTTTTAATCTTTGTAAACATTTTGTTAACTTGATTTAAAGGGCAAGATTTGGTATAATCAACATATATTTTTTTGTTAGGAGAATTTTACTGTGTCATTCCCACTTGAAAACATACGCAATTTTTGCATTGTTGCACATATTGACCACGGAAAATCCACCCTTGCCGACCGCCTGCTTGAACTCACAGAGTCGGTCGAGCAGCGCGATATGGAGGACCAGATTTTAGACAGTATGGACCTCGAGCGCGAGCGCGGAATAACCATAAAGGCCCATGCCGTCACCCTTTACTACACCGCAAAGGACGGAGAACGGTATGAGCTTAATCTTATCGACACCCCCGGACACGTCGACTTTAACTATGAGGTTTCGCGTTCACTCGCCGCGTGTGAGGGTGCGGTGCTGATTGTCGATGCCTCGCAGGGAATAGAGGCGCAGACGCTTGCCAACACATATCTTGCGGTTGACCACGGGATTGAGCTTTTGCCCGTTATTAATAAAATCGACCTGCCGAGCGCCGACCCACAGCGCGTGATATCGGAGGTTGAGGACGTAATAGGCATTCCTGCAGAGGATGCACCACAGGTTTCGGCCAAAAACGGCATCAATATAGAGCAGGTGCTTGAACGGATTGTAACCGATATTCCTGCGCCGACAGGGGACAGGACCGCGCCCCTCAAAGCGCTGATTTTCGATTCGTATTACGACCAGTATAAAGGCGTTATCGTCTATTTCCGCGTGGTAGAGGGCTCCTTGAAGACGGGCGACACCGTCCGCCTTATGAACACAGGCGCCGAGTATCTGACGGTGGAAATCGGCAGAAAGCGCGCCACCGCGCTTGAGCCCTGTGACGAACTTGTAGCGGGTGAGGTTGGCTATCTTGCGGCAGCCATCAAAACCGTAAGCGATGCACGCGTGGGTGACACCATTACCCTTGCAGAGCGCCCCGCAGACGAGGCGCTTGACGGCTACCGTCAGGTAAACCCCGTTGTTTTCTGCGGTATTTATCCTGCCGACGGCGCACGTTACACCGACCTTCGTGAAGCACTTGAAAAGTTGCAGCTTAACGATGCCTCTCTGCTTTTCGAGCCGGAAACGAGCGGCGCCTTGGGCTTTGGCTTCCGCTGCGGCTTCCTCGGCCTTTTGCATATGGAAATTATACAAGAGCGTTTAGAGCGCGAGTTTAATTTGGACCTTGTCACCACCGCGCCGAGTGTTGTTTACAAATTCACGCTGTCAACGGGCGAAACGGTGGACATTGATAACCCCACAAACTATCCCGACCCGGCGACCATCATAAAATCGATGGAGCCGATTGCCGACGTGCACATCTTCAGCCCGAGCGAATACGTCGGCACGATTATGGAGCTCTGTCAGGAGCGCCGCGGTGATTATAAAGATATGCAATATATGGGCGACCGCGTTGACATTCACTACGTAATGCCCATTGGCGAAATTATATACGACTTTTTCGACGCGCTCAAATCGCGCACACGCGGCTACGCCAGCTACGACTATGAGCCACGCGGATATAAGGAATCAAAGCTTGTCAAGCTCGACGTAATGCTCGCAGGCGACGTGGTTGACGCGCTCTCGTTCATTGTCTTTTCGGACAACGCCTATGCCCGCGCAAGACGCATTGCCGAAAAGCTTAAGGACTATATTCCACGCCAGCTTTTCGAGGTGCCCATTCAGGTTGCGGTCGGCGGCAAAATCATTGCGCGCGAAACCGTAAAGGCAATGCGAAAGGACGTTCTTGCCAAGTGCTACGGCGGCGATATTACCCGAAAGAAAAAGCTGCTTGAAAAGCAGAAAGAGGGTAAAAAGCGTATGCGCCAGCTCGGCTCTGTCGAGGTTCCGCAAGAGGCATTTATGGCCGTGCTTAAATTGGACGAATAAGGTATTATGTCATTAAAATATAACGGAAAAAATATTTCTCTTGCCAAAAATTTAAGAAAAAACGCCACGCCGCAGGAAAATCATCTTTGGTATGATTTTCTGTCTAAATACCCCGTGCGTTTTCAGCGACAAAAAGCGATTGACAATTATATTGTTGTTTTTTATTGCCACAAAGCAAAATTAGTAATCGAATTAGATGGCTCACAACACTACTGTAAGAAAGACGCCGAAAGGGACGAAATGCGTTCGCAAACTCTTGGAAGTTACGGTTTAACGGTTGTACGATTTGCAAACAATGAGGTTATGCATAATTTTCGCGGTATTTGTGAACAAATAGACGCTATCGTCAAAGCCTCCCTCTTTGAGGGAGGTGGCACGGATATTCCGTGACGGAGGGAGTTTTACCGCATTACTCCCTCAGCCGCCTTTGGCGTCAGCTCCCTCAAAGAGGGAGCCAAAAAAATAACAAAACCCCTGTTTTCACAGGGGTTTTATCTTTAGTTTTTCTTTTCCGGCTCTTCCATATTATCAAGGGCATATTTGCAACATTGTAAAACCAACAAATTGAAAGAAATATTATTTTCAGTTGCGGTTTTGTTTAATTTTTCAAACAGCTCCTCGGTAAATCTTACCGTCCTTGGAACGCTTGCGCTTTTTAAATTATTGTCAACTTTAAACATAAATATCACCATAAATAATATATGCTCATTTTTGGTTATATTTATATAACCACTTATGGTTGCATTTTTCTTTTAAATATGTTATACTTTTTTTGGTGATATTATGCTTTGTGAAAATCGTTTTTGTATATATGAAAAAGATGGTTGCTGTAAACTTGACTTTGTCGAGCTTGATATCCAGGGAATGTGCAAGGATTGCATATATCCCGATTTAGATGTAAAAACTCTCGAAAATCTCAAAAAGCAAACGCTTAATACAATAGAAAAACCCCTGTAAAAACAGGGGTTTTTATTATATCTTCAGTATTTTCGCATTGAGGAGCCTTGCCTCTTCTTCGTCGTGGCTGACAAGCACCACCGTTTTGCCTTGCGTGTGGCGGTTTATCACCTCTGCGGTCTTCTCCTTGGTCTCCTCGTCGAGCCCCGAAAATGCCTCGTCCAGAAGTAAAATATCATGTGGGAACAAGAGAGCACGCGCAATGGCAACGCGTCTTTTCATTCCGCCCGATAGCGAGCGGACAGGTGTGAGTATGTCCTCAGAAAGCCCCAAATCACAGAGCATTTTTGCGCACCTTTTTCTGTCGTCACACACCATTTTAACGTTGGAAAGTGCAGAAAAGTCCTCGCACAGACGGTTTTCCTGGAAAACGACCGACACAGCACCGAGCGATGAAACCTCGCCCTCGTCGGCTTGGATAAGCCCTGCAATCAGGTTAAGAACGGTGGTTTTTCCCGTGCCCGACGCACCCATAAGACAAACCCGTTCCCCCGCTGCGAGCGAGAGTGAAAAATCTGTTAGCACCGCCTTGTCGCCAAAGCTTTTTTTAACGTTAGAAAGTCTTATCATCAGTGTTTTTCCACCTCCGCAAACGCTTTGTCCAAAAGGAAAATAAAGAGCTTTTCAAACAGGACACAAAGCAGAACAATCAGCACCGTCCAGGCGAAAAGATTTGCCGTTTCGAGATGGACCTTTGCGCTGTAAAGCCGCTCACCCAGGGAGCCGTTCGGAATGCCGATAATCTCTGCCGCGATGCCCGATTTAAAGGCAAAGCCTATAGCAGTCTGACAGGCAGAGCGGAGAAACGGCTTAACCGCCGGGAGCGAGATGTATAAAAAGCGCTTGCCCTGCGAAAGAGCGAAAACGTCGGCCATTTCGGTCATTTTTCTATCGGTGCTTTTGATGCCGTTTAAAATGTTGTTGTAAATTATGGGTAGCACCATTAAAAACGCAATAAACACCGAAAGCATCGACGACGACAGCCAGATAAGCGCGATTACGATAAACGATGCCACAGGCACCGTCTTGACCGTGAGCATATACGGCCACAAAAGCGTTTCTAAAATTTTACTGCGCGATGCCGCAATTCCCAGCAGCACACCCGCCGCCGCGCCGAGCAAAAAGCCCGACGAAATGCGTACAAAGCTGTAAAGTACAGACGACCACATCTCGCCGCTCTGCAAAAGGGCGTAAAGCGCCTTTATAACGCTTATGGGCGAGGCGAGCAAAAAGTCTGCCGATATGAGCATTGCCGCCACCTGCCAGACAAGAACTGCGGCGGCGACGGCAACGGTCTTTAAAAGCTTGTCTTTACTTTTCATAGTAGAAAGCATCGTCCGGCAGGGTGTTGCCAACAGATGCAGGATTGTTATCGTAAAGTACCTTGAGATAGCCCGACAGCGCGGTCTTCATTTTTGCACCGTCGATATAGGTTATGTTGCAGTAGGGGATAGCCTTTTTTGCAACAGGCGCCTTTACAATGCCAACCTTTTCAATAAGGGCTGCAGCCTCATCAACGTTTTTATTAACGTACTCGGTCGATGCCTTGTATTCTTTAAGGAATGCGTCAACAGCCGCCTTATTCTTTTCAATAAACTCTGTTCTTGCAACAACAACGCCTGTTATGAACATGCTGTCGTTGCCGAGCTTGTTCCACTCGTCGTTAAGGTTTACTGCAATGCGAAGACCCTCAACAGAGCCCTGTGCCACCGTTACGTACGGCTGGGGAAGCATTGCAACGCCGCCATCTGTCTGCTTGAGAAGTGCAACAACCTCTGTCGGCTCGCTCTTCCACTCGAGCTTAACGTCTTTATCGGGGTCAATTCCGTTTTCCTTTAATATATAACGGAGCGAATATTCAGGTGTGGAGCCCTTGCCCGTAGCATAAATTGTCTTGCCCTTTAAATCGGCAAGGCTCTTTATGCTTTCGCCCTTTTCGGTGATGTACACAACACCGAGAGTGTTAACGCCGAGCACCTTGATTTTGCCCTGTGTCTTGTTGTAAAGCACAGCCGCAAGGTTGGCAGGAATGGCGGCAATGTCCAGCTCGCCCTTTGTGAGCTTGGGTGTAATCTCGTCCGCGCTGCCTGCAACCGTAAAGGTGTAGTTGTTGGCGGCCTTTCCGCCCTCGTTATCCTCATATACCTTAACAAGTCCCATTGTTGTGGGGCCCTTAAGACCTGCAATATTAACGTCGGCCTTTGCCACCTGTGCGGGAGCGGAAGATTCGCCGCCGTTTTTTTGGTTGCCGCAGCCGGCAAAAGCCGCCACAAGCATTAAAAGTGTTAGTGTAAGTGCTAAAAGTTTTTTCATTTTTATTACCTCTTTTCTGCCCTCATTTTACCATAAAAAAAAGAGTAGTACGTTGCATTTGCAACGCACTACAATATTTTAAAGCTGTTTTTGTAAAAATCTATAAGCCCCTCGCTTTGCATATTTGAAAGCTCGCGCGAGAGAGCGCTTCGGTTGGAGCCTAAATATATTGCCAGACTCTCTCGGTCGAGGGGGATTGTAAAGGTGCGGCTTTTATAGGTGCGCACGCACTGTGAAAAATAGGTGTTTAGCTTCTCTCGCAGCGTCAGCTTAGACAAAATCTGCACGCGGTCATTCTGGGCAAGCGCTTTATGCGCCAGCATTGTGGTAAAGCGTGATTGCATCTTCATTGCGACGGCGTCGCCGCAGACATTGCCGCGAAGACGCTCGCACGAAAGCCAGAGCACCGTAGCGTCGCTGTCGGCATAAATCCAGACGGGGCTGCTGCTGACGTCGAGATAACAAAGTGATTCGCCAAAGGTGCCACCCTCCGCGACCGATGCCATTATGACACGCTCGCCGTTTATATCGTCAAAAAAGACCTGCACCGTCCCCGAAAGCACCAGCCCGAAAAACTCGAACTTATCACCCGCGGCACGAAGACATTCGCCCTTTTTATAGCTCTTTTTTTGCGCAGAAAAGAAAGAAAGCGCCGACAAAAGCTCGTCTTTTTCCAACCTGTGAAACAGCTCACTGTCCAAAACGCTCTTTTCCTCGTTCACAGAAAGCACCAATATCACCCCTTTTTCTATCAAATTTTAACATAATATTCTCATTTTTTCAACAATCGCAAAAATTAGAGTTTACAAAATTTTAGTTTTCAGTTAATATTGTATTTGGAGAAAGTTGGCTTTCTTACATATTTTTAAAGGAGTAAAAAATGAGTATTTTTTCAATCTTCACCCTACTTGGCGGACTTGCGTTCTTCCTTTACGGAATGACGGTTATGTCGGGCGGACTTGAAACCATATCGGGCGGCGGTCTTGAGCGCACGATGAAAAAGATTACCGCGAACAACTTTTTGGGCTTTTTCCTGGGCGCCGGCATCACCGTTGCAATTCAGTCATCCTCTGCATTTACGGTAATGCTTGTCGGTCTTGTAAACTCGGGCCTTTTGAATTTTGCCAATACCTTTGGTCTTATAATGGGCTCAAACGTCGGCACTACACTTACCGCCTGGCTTCTGAGTCTGGCAGGGCTTGAGGGTAAATGGTATATAGAAATTTTAAACCCCAGCGTTTTCGCTCCTGTGCTTGCGTTTATTGGAATCGCAATGCAGATGTTTTCAAAAAGCGAAAAGAAGCACAATCTCGGCAACATATTCATTGGCTTTACCGTTCTTATTATCGGTATGGATATGATGAGTGATTCAATGCTTTCTTTCCGCAGTCTTCCGGGCTTTGATTCCTTCCTTGCAACACTTAAAAGCCCCATTGTTGCGCTGCTTATTTCCACCGTTTTCACAGGTATCATTCAGTCCTCTGCCGCAACAATCGGTATTGTGCAGGCTCTGGCGCTTTCGGGCGGCATCACCTGGGAGATGGCAATTCCTCTCGTTCTCGGTGCAAATATCGGCACCTGCGTTACCGCTTTAATCGGCAGCATCGGCACAAGCAAGGCAGCAAAACGCGTGGTTGTTATGCACTTCTCGGTAAACTTCTTTGGCTCTATCTTCTGCATGATTTTGATGTATATTTTAAGGGCTTTCGGTGTTTCAATTCTCGCAACGGAAATAGCAATGGTCGGCGTTGCAATCGTTCATACACTCTTTAACGCCATAAACACCGTGCTTTTGATTCCCTTTAAGAAGCTGCTTGTCAAATTCTGCGAGGTTGTCGTCCCCGACCGCGAGGAAAAGAAGCACACCATCGTTTTGGACGAGCGTCTGCTCACCGTTCCTGCAGTTGCTGTTGGCACAGCGTTTGATTACACCGTTGAAATGTCGGCTCTTTCGGTTGATTCTCTGCAAAAATCGCTTCCCCTTATTGATAATTATAACGAGGCAATGGCAGAGGAAATCAAGGAGCTCGAAAATCGCATTGATAAATATGAGGACAAGCTCGGCACCTTTATGGTACGCCTGGCGAAAGAAGAAATTTCTGACGCAGATTCGCATCAGGTTACCAAGATGCTCCACACCATTAACGACTTTGAGCGTATAGGTGACCACGCGTGCAACATCGTCAAGGTTGCACGCGAGATGAGCGAAAAGAGCATCACCTTCTCGGCCGAGGCAAAGAGAGAAATCTCGGTTTTGACCGATGCCTTGTTTGAAATTCTTTCACTCACCAAAACCGCCTTTGCCACAAGCGACGTTACCACCGCTGTGAAGATTGAACCGCTTGAACAGGTCATTGATAAACTCATTTTTGATATAAAATCGCACCACATTACCCGTTTGCAGAGCGGAAACTGCACTATTGAGCTCGGCTTTATTCTTCAGGATTTGCTCACAAATTACGAACGTGTTTCGGACCACTGCTCCAACATTGCCGTTGCCATAATCGAAACTGAGCACGGCTCCTTCAAAACACACGAATATCTGCGTGTCGTCAAGAAAACCAACGATGAATTCAAACAGGATTACGAAGAATACCTTGCAAGGTTTTCACTGTAAAAAAAATAAGGCACCTTTTGGTGCCTTATTTTTTTATTCTGCTGTAAGGGTTGTTCTTGCGCGGTCGTTCTGTCCTGTAATGCAGATGTAGCTGTTGCCCGCGTTAACGGTAAGCTCTGTTCCGTCTGCCTTTGTGATGGAAAGCGGATTGTTTGCGCTACCCTTTGACCACTTAATTTCCTCATATCCGCCGTTTGAAACGTAATATCCTGTTCCGCCCTGCAAACCAATGTTCATATGGTATCCGTCGCTATATGCCGAAACAGTTGTGAAAAGCACGAAAATATTTTTAACAGTGAGCTTTTCGCCCGTCAGATAGTCTGTTCTTTCCTTGCCGTTGGAGCTTTTTACGTATCTGCCTGTTGCGGCATCATATGTAAATGCCGTCTTCTGCGAGCCGGAGAAAAATACGTTAAGCTTTGTGCAGGGTGTGGCAGGTGTTATGGGAGCTGCCGCATCACCAAAGGTGAGCCACTTTGTCTGCGTCGCGGTGGTATCCATTTTAAATGCTTTTCTGCCCTCTTCAAGCTTGGCTCCCGTTGTGTAAAGGGTGTGCTCACTTGAAAGTCCGTTTTTCTGTCTAAAGCCGTATTTTGCCGCGGTGCTGTTTATATCCAGCGTTTTAACGCCAAGCTCATCCTTGTGCTTTTTGAAATATGTAGGGTCAAAGCCGCCGTGAACGTAGGTTGCGTTGTGTCCGAGCGCAATGTCAAGGAAAACATATCTTGCAGAGCGCACCGTTCCAATCTGCGGAAGCTTTGTGACATCCTTTGTCACTGTGACCATTCGGGTGATGCCTCCCTCAACCAACGTTTCATATATAATGTCAACGCTGTTAAGACCCGTCTGCACGCCCTGTGCGGTTGAAATGTTATTAATCATAACAGCAACAGGCTTTGCATCCTTTTTTTCTTCGTCAATTTCAAGTCCCGTAAGCTCGTTATAAAACTTCTGCTTTTCAACAACGCTCGGCGTTTCGTCGCTTATAACAATCTCGTTTTCCTTGCAGCCGCAAACCGAGAGTAAAAGCAAAAGTGAAAGTGTAAGGGCAAATATTTTTTTAGTCATAAAAGGAACCTCCGAAACCCGAAATTAATTTATAGTTAACATTATAATATATCTGCCTTTTCAATTCAAGGAAAATTGCGGATTTTGTCGAGGGTTTTTTTGGAAATATACAATATGTGCAAATTTTTATAAAAAACTTCTGCCTTTTGCACAAGATGTACGGGTGGGACATCTATCAGATTTTATTTTTATTTTAATAAAAAAATCGCCCCCAAAAACTGTTTTTACAGTTAAAAGACGATTAAATATTGACAAAATATTTTTAAATAGTTATAATAATAACAGAAAGGCTACCGAATAGACGGTTAGCCCTCAAAAATTAGTGTTAAAGAATAACCGCTAAAGTTTGGTCGCTTGGGCGGTTATTTCTTTTTTATTACCTTTATTACAAGTGTTATAATTGAAATTATAACAATACTAAACTGAAATAAATCCTGATTAGTTATGTACATAGGGCATCACCCCCGACTTCGAGGGCAAGATTAAACCGCCTACCGCATGGTAGCCTTTAAGGGTACAAAAGTACCATAACCATATTACTATTTTAAAAAAAGTTTGTCAATTAAAATTTTCGCCCGAAATGCTTCCGCGCATTTCGGCACGCACCCGTCGGGATTTCGGCTCTTTATCAAAACAAAAAAAATAGCAGGGACACCTTTTGGTGGTCCTGCTATTTTGGCGCGCTGAAGAAGATTCGAACTCCCGACCTTCTGGTCCGTAGCCAGACGCTCTATCCAGCTGAGCTATCAGCGCAATTAATCAGCCAAAGTATAATATCACATTTTTTTAAGAAAATCAATACCTTTTTTTAATTTTTATTTTTTTGTGCCTACTATATAATATTACCATATATATTATATAAATATTTCTTTATATATTTATTAAGATTTATATTGAAAAATGTGGATAAGTATGATACAATTTATTTGTATTATTATATATGCTATGGGGTGGTATTTTTTGTCTATTCAATCTGTCGGCGATATTTGGAGCGCCGTATGTGAAGAACTTAAAAATTCTGAAAAAATAACCTTGGTGGGATACAATCTTTGGATTAAGGATTTAAAACCGCTTGATTTTGGCGCTGAGGGTCTGCTCCTTTCGGCTCCGTCTGATATTGTTAAAAATTCGGTTGACAGCTTTTATGCTCCCCTCATCAGCGAAACCTTAAAGGACGTTATCGGCATTTCTGCCCCTGTTAAAATTTTGGTTGAGGATAAGGCTGGCAACATTGTACAGCCGATTACCGACAATGCTTTTTTCGACGAAGCCTTTACCTTTGACAATTTTATTGTCGGCTCGACAAACCGTTTTGCACACGCTGCGGCAATGGCCGTTGCGGACAACCCCTTTATCATATATAACCCTCTCGTTATTTACGGTAAATCGGGTGTCGGCAAAACCCATCTTTTGCTTGCAATTAAAAATCATATAAACAAAAACTTCCCGCAGAAAAACATTGTTTATATACGCGGTGAAGATTTTACAAATCAACTCATCTCTTCCATCAACGCCGGAACCATGGATATTTTCCGCGAAAAATTCCGCACAGCCGACGTTTTACTCATGGACGACGTTCACTTCATTGCGGGAAAAGAACAAACGCAGGAGGAATTTTACAACACATTTGAAACACTCAAGCAAAACAATAAACAAATTGTTGTAACACTCGACCGTCCTCCGATGGAGGTTAAAACCCTGACAGACCGAATCCGCTCGCGCTTTGAAAGCGGACTGATGGCAGACATTACCTCTCCAGATTTTGAAACGCGCGTGGGAATTGTAAAAACTAAGTCTGAATTTTTGGGAATCAAGCTGGAAGAAAACATTATTTATTACATTGCAGAGCACATTCGTGCCAACACACGTCAGCTTGAGGGTGTTGTTAAAAAGCTGCAGGCATACATCGAGTTGCAGAAAAAAGCCCCAACAATTCCCGTTGTGCAGGTTTTCATCCGCGATATAGTAAACGACCCGCAGAAAGAGCCAATTAAAATTGAGCAGATTATTTCTGAGGTTGCGCGCAACTATTCCGTAAGCGAAAACGAAATTCTGTCACAGCGCAGAACGGCAAACATTGCTCTTGCCCGTCAGGTTTCTATGTATATTGCAAAGGAAACGACCGAAATGTCCTATAAAGCGATTGGTGAAAGCTTCGGCAAGGACCACACGACCGTTCTTTATGCCTGCAACGCCATTGAAAAGAAAATAAAACAGGACGTTCACGAAAAGGATATTATTGAGGAAATAATTAAGAACATAAAAGGCGAATAGTTACCTTTGTTTACATAATGCGTAAGTTGTTATAGTTATTAACTTTAATTAAACGCGCACTTATTAAATTGCCTGTTAACAAACTAAAAGTTACTCTTTTTTGCACACATTGTTATATTTTTCTTAAATCTCAAATTTTCCTTTTATACTAAGCAAATTTTGACTTTTTAACACAACTAACGTTACTACTATGACTGCGAATATTTAAACATATAAAACACACATGGAGGAATAAAAAATGATTTTTTCTGTTGAGCGTAATAAATTATGCGAGGCTGTTTCAAATCTTTCAAGAGTCGTTTCATCAAAAACTGCAATTCCGGTACTTGAGGGAATTTTAATTTCTGCAGAGGAAGGCAAAATCTGCCTTTCAAGCTACAACCTTGAAACAGGTCTCAGCAAGGAAATTGAGGCAAACGTTGAAGAAAAGGGAAGCATTGTAATTTCTGCCCGATTCTTTAACTCTGTTTTACACAGTATGAACGGTGAAACCGTCACCTTTACAGCCGACCAGAGAATGATGTGCAATATTAAAAGCGGCTCTGCCGTTTTCGACATTATGGGAATGGCAGCGGTTGATTTTCCTGAAATACCCACCATTGCAGAGAGCAAAAAAATTTGTATTACTGCAGGCATTTTAAAGGATATGGTAAGACAGACAATTTTTGCTGTTGCACCCGTTGAGGGAACAAGACCGATTTTAACAGGCATAAACTTTGAAATTGCAGATGGCGCATTAAAGCTGATTGCGATTGACGGTTTCCGCCTTGCAATCAGAAAAGAAAAGGTAAATCTTGACGAAACGCTTAATTTTGTAATTTCCGGTCGCGCTGTTGCAGAGGCTATGAAGATTGTAACCGACGAAGAAAAGGAAATTGAAATTTACATCGGCAGAAGACACATCTGTTTTGAGATTGAGGGTTATTCTTTCATTTCACGTCTGCTTGACGGAGAGTTTATTGATTATAAGAAAACCATTCCCGAACAGTTTGCACAGAAAATTAAGGTTAATACAAGGGATATAATTGAAATAATTGAAAGAATTTCACTTATAATTAACGACAATTTTACAACACCGATAAGATGCAGCATAAAAGAGAACGAAACAGTTTTCAGCTGTTTTACAAGTGTTGGAAAGGCAACCGAAACCGCAGGCATTATTTTAGAGGGACAGCCGTTTGAAATCGGACTTAACAGCAAATATCTGCTTGAAGCACTTCGTGCATCTGATTATGAAACGGTTAACATCTGCTTCAACGGCGGTTCTGCAGCAGTTATAATCGTTCCCGATGATGATTCATTTGTCTATATGATAATGCCGATGAGGTTGAGATAATGGAAAAAATTAAAATATCGGGCGACTTTATAAAGCTTGACAGTCTTTTAAAATTTGCAGGTCTTGTTGAAACAGGCGGCCACGCAAAGCTGGAAATTCTTGAGGGCAACGTCCTTGTGAATGATGAGGTTTGCCTTATGCGCGGCAAAAAAATTAAAAGCGGAGATACTGTCTGCTTTGACGGGCAGAAAATCGAAATAGAATAATATGACGGTAAAAAAAGTATTACTTAAAAATTTCCGAAATATTGAAAACGTGTGTTTTGAGCCCGATAGCAAAATGAACGTCATTTGTGGACCAAATGCACAGGGAAAGACAAATCTTTTGGAGGCTCTGTGGCTTTTTACAGGCGCAAAGAGCTTTCGCGGTGCAAAGGAAAACGAATATATAATGTTCGAAAAGGACGGCGCAAAGATAAGTCTTGAATTTTTGAAAAACGGCGTTTTAAACGATGCTGAAATTGAAATTAAAGAACGCCGCCGTGCCACCTTAAACGGAAATAATTTATCAACTCCGGGCGCACTTGCAGGAAATTTTTGTGCTATTGTTTTTTCGCCGCAGGATATTGAGCTTGTAAAGGACGGTCCTGCGGTCAGACGAAAATTTCTTGATACAGCAATTTTTCAAATTTATCCGCAATATGCAGATTTTCAGAGAAAATATACAAGGGCAATAGTTCAGCGAAATTCTCTTCTAAAAGACCTTTATTACCACGGCGAGCTTATATCAATGCTCGATGCCTTTGATAGAGAGATTGTAAAGAACGGCGAAAAGATAATTGAATACAGAAAAAAATATATAACCAATTTAAAAGAAACAGCACCTTTAATTTATTCCGGAATATCTGAAAATAAAGAAAATTTGGAAATATCTTATCTTTGCAACTGTTCGAGTGAATATTTTGGTGAACGGCTTAAAAATGCAAGAAGAGAGGATATAAGCACGGGCGTTACAAGTGTTGGTCCCCATCGCGACGATATTGAGTTTTTGATAAACGGTAAAAATGCGCGTCTTTTCGGCTCGCAGGGGCAGAAACGCTCGGTCGCGTTGACCTTAAAGCTTGCAGAGGCAGAAATTCTTAAGCTTAAAACTGGAGAAGAAACGGTGGCTTTGCTTGACGATGTTATGAGTGAGCTCGACCCGGAAAGACAAAACTACGTGCTTAACCACATTAAAAACTGGCAGGTGTTTATTACCTGCTGCGACCCGTCAAACATTCTTAATTTATCAAGTGGCAAAGTATTTACAATGAAGAACGGAGTTTTAAGTTAAATTATGTATCTTCATATCGGAAAAGAAAAAATAATAAAAACAGACGAAATAATCGGTATTTTTGACCTGGACACCGCGACAATCAGCAAAGCAACAAGAAACTATCTTGCCGCGGCGGAAAAAAGCGGCGACGTTGTAAACGTCACAACCGAGTTGCCAAAAACCTTTATAGTATGTAAAGAGAACGGAAAAAGAAGGGTTTACATTTCCCAGATTTCGTCTGCAACACTTAATAAGCGTTCAGAAATCACAAACAATAATTTTTGAGGAGTAGAAAATGAGTACGGAAAACATCACACCTATAACCGAGAATTATGACGAAAATTCCATTCAGGTTTTAGAAGGACTTGAAGCGGTAAGAAAGCGCCCCGGTATGTACATAGGCTCAACGGGTGAGCGCGGTCTTCACCATCTCGTTTATGAAATTGTCGATAACTCAATCGACGAGGCACTGGCTGGCCACTGCGATAAAATAGTTGTTGAACTTTTAGATGACGGAATTGTTCGCGTAACAGATAACGGACGCGGTATTCCTGTGGGTATAAACCCACAAAAGGGAATTCCGACCGTTACTGTTGTTTTCACAATTTTGCACGCAGGCGGAAAATTCGGCGGAAACGGTTATAAGGTTTCGGGCGGTCTGCACGGTGTTGGTGCATCGGTTGTTAACGCGCTGTCTTCCTGGCTTGAGGTTGAGGTTAAGGACGGCAAAAATATATATAAACAGCGCTATGAAAAGGGCGCAATTATGACCGAGCTTGAGGTTATCGGACAGACGAGCGAAACAGGCACCACCGTTACCTTTAAGCCCGACCCGAAAATTTTCACCGATACCACAACGTATGATTACGAAACACTCAAAACCCGTCTGCGCGAGCAGGCCTTCTTAAACGCGGGCATCCGCGTTGAGCTTAAAGATTTGCGCACCGACGTGTTTGAGCCGCAAACGGACGAGTTTTATTATGAGGGCGGTATCCGCTCTTACGTTGAGTTCCTCCTTGCAGGAATGAAAAAGGACAGCCTTAATTCCGAGGTTATTTATCTTTCGGGCAGCAAGGGTGACGAAACAGCAGAAATTGCACTTCTGTGGTCAACCTCATACAGCTCAAACATTATGTCCTTTGCAAATACTCTTCATACAATAGACGGCGGTACACACGAACAGGGCTTTAAAATGAGTCTTGCAAATACCGTTAATAAATACGCCTTCGATTTCAAGCACCTGAAAGACGGAAATCCGCGTCTTAAGGGTGAGGACATAACCGAGGGTCTGGTTGCTGTTATCAGCGTAAAGCTTGCAGATGCACAGTTTGAATCACAGACCAAGGCAAAGCTCGGTAATACGTCGGTCGGAAAGCTGGTCAGGGATATTGTTAATGACAAGCTTTATCAGTTCTTAGAGGAGCATCCGGCTGAGGCAAAGATTATAATCGAAAAATCGATTGCCGCATCTAACGCGCGCGAGGCCGCACAAAAAGCAAGAGAAACAATCAGAAACAAATCGGGTATCGGCGGAAAGACAAGAATGCCCGAAAAACTGACCGACTGCATAAGCAACGACCCGACTAAGACCGAAATTTTCATCGTCGAGGGAGATTCCGCAGGCGGAAGTGCGGTTGAGGGAAGAAACAGTACCTATCAGGCAATCCTGCCGCTTTGGGGTAAGATGCTCAACGTTGAAAAGGCACGCGAGGACAAGGTTTACGGCAATGATAAGCTGACACCCGTTATAATCGCACTTGGCACAGGAATAGGCGAGCATTTTGATATTGAAAAGCTGCGTTATGATAAAATTGTTATCATGGCCGATGCCGACGTCGACGGAAGCCACATCAGAACGCTTTTACTCACATTCTTTTTCAGATATATGCCCGAACTAATCGAAACGGGTCATATTTATCTGGCACAGCCGCCCCTTTACAGAATTTCAAAGGGCAAACAGCATTTTGATGCCTTTACTGATGAAGAAAAAGCAATGTATATTGAAAAGCTCGGCGGCAGCGCCGACGTTCAGCGCTATAAGGGTCTTGGTGAAATGAATCCCGAGCAGCTTTGGGAAACCACACTCGACCCCGAGAGAAGAACCCTGCTCCGCGTTAATATGCTTGACGCGCAGATTGCAGACGAAACCTTCTCAATGCTGATGGGCGACGAGGTTGAGCCGAGAAGAAGATTTATTGAAGAAAACGCAATCTTTGCGACAGATTTGGATATTTAAGGGGGGAAAAATCAATGGCAAAGCAAGAAAACGTATATTGGCCGGAAGACGAATTAACCAATATTCAACCGGTAGAAATTGTTGACGAAGTAAAGTCGAGTATGCTTCAGTACTCAATGTCGGTGCTTGTGGGACGCGCCCTGCCCGACGTGCGTGACGGACTTAAGCCCGTTCACCGCCGCATTCTTTACACAATGTATGAAAACGGACTGACACCCGACAAGGCATATCGTAAGTGCGCCGATACCGTCGGTGCCGTTCTGGGTAGATATCATCCCCACGGCGACTCGAGTGTTTACGACGCTATGGTCCGTATGGCTCAGGATTTCTCCCTTCGTTATCCTTTAATTGACGGACACGGAAACTTCGGTAACATCGACGGCTATCCTGCCGCCGCTTATCGTTATACCGAGTCGAAGATGAATCGTCTTTCACTTCATATGCTTGACGATATTGAAAAGGAAACGGTTGATTTCACACCGAACTATGACGACCGACTGAAAGAGCCTGAGGTTCTGCCTGTTCGCTTCCCACAGCTGCTTGTAAACGGCTCGTCGGGTATTGCGGTTGGTATGGCAACCGAAATTCCTCCGCACAACTTGGGTGAGGTTATCGACGGAATGTGCTGCCTTATTGATAATCCCGATGCAGACCTGTCGGAAATTTGTCAGTACATTAAAGGACCCGACTTCCCCACAGGCGGCACCATTATGGGCCGCGCAGGCATTCGTGCCGCATATGCGACCGGCCGCGGAAAGATTATTGTCCGTGGTAAAGCCGAAATTGAGGAAACACGTAACGGAAAGTTCCGCATTGTAATAACCGAAATTCCTTATAAGGTTCGCAAAAAGGACCTTGTTAAAAATATTTACGACCTCGCGGCCGACAAACGAATTGAGGGTATTGACGACGTTGTTGACTACTCCTCAAAGCGTGACGGAGGTATCCGCATTATCGTTGACGTTAAAAAGGATGCCAATCCGCAGGTTGTTCTCAACAAAATCTATTCCTACACCGCCTTGCAGAGCACCTTTGGTGCAATTTTGCTTGCGATTGTAAACGGCAAGCCGCAGGTGCTCACACTTAAGGAGATGCTCCAAAACTGCATCGATTTCCAGTGTGATATTATCCGTCGCCGCACAGCGTATGATAAGCGCAAGGCAGAGGAACGCGCCCATATTTTAGAGGGTCTTAAAATCGCTCTTGACTTTATTGACGAGGTAATCGCAATTATCAGGGGCAGCAAGACCATACCCGAAAGTAAGCAGGCCCTTACCGACCGCTTCGGTCTTGATGATATTCAGACCACCGCGATTGTTCAGATGCAGCTCGGTAAATTGGCGGGTATGGAAAAGCAGAAAATCCTTGACGAGCTTAAGGAAAAACTCGATTTCATTAAGGAATGTGAGGAAATCCTTGCTTCGCAGGCGCGTATTCTTGACATTGTCAAGACAGAGTCACTAAATCTTCGCGATAAGTTTTCAGACGACCGTCGCACAGAAATTTCCGACGTCGCAGGTGAGGTTGATATTGAAGACCTCATTCCAAATGATGAGTGCGTGCTGACCAAAACACAAAACGGCTATATCAAGCGCGTCACAACCGACACCTATGCTGTTCAGCACAAGGGCGGCAGAGGTATCACAGGTATGACCACTCGCGAGGACGATATTGTTGAAAATATGTTCATCTGTATGGCGCACGATACCATTATGCTCTTCTCCAACCTGGGCAGAGTATACAGAATGAAGGCGTATGAAATTCCCGAGGGCAGCAGACAGGCAAAGGGTCTCAACATTGTAAACCTTCTGCCGCTTATGCCGGGCGAAAAAATCACACGCATTCTGCCCGTAACCAAGGAATATGAGAACGGCTACGTCGTAATGGTGACCAAAAACGGCACAATTAAGCGTACTGCGCTTTCGGCATACAAGAATACACGCTCTACAGGTATTATTGCAATCAACCTCGACGAAAATGACGAGCTTGCCTTTGTCAAGCTCACCACAGGCGAGGAAGAGCTGCTTATTGCAACCAAAAAGGGTAAATCTATCCGCATAGCAGAGCAGGATGCGCGCGAAATGGGCAGAACTGCTCACGGTGTCCGCGCAATTAAGCTCAAGGGCGACGATTGTGTTGTCGGAATGACAGGAATTACCGATGAATCGGTAATTCTCACCGTAACCGAAACGGGCTATGGCAGACGCTCGCTTGCAGAGGATTACAGGCTGCAGTCGCGCGGCGGACAGGGTGTTACCAACTATAACACCGCCAAATACGGCGACGTTTGCACTGTTTTGTCGGTAACCGACGATGACGATATTATAATGATTGCCTCGAACGGTATCATAATCCGCATTTCCGCGGCAGAAATCAGCACCTTTGCACGTCCTTCGAAGGGTGTCCGCGTAATGCGCGTGGCAGAGGGTGAAAAGATTCTTTCCATCGTAAAGGCTGACCACGCAGACGAGGAACAGGCAGAGGAAACCGACGGTGCCGAAGCACCCGAAGAAAACACACCTGAAAACGAGGAATAAAAATGCAAACCTTTTACGGTTTTGACCCAATTAAACATCGTGAAAAAACAGAGGTAAGACGGGCGGCGAACGCAGTGGGCGCCGCCTATTCCTCTATGCTCGCGGTAAGCTTTGTTTTACAGCTTGCGCTTATGGCCACGCTGGGAGTATTTTTTGGAACGGAGCGAATGTTCTCTATAATGCAGGATAACCTCCTCATCTCTTCGCTGCAGATTGTTCTTTCAATTTTAATGTTTACAGTACCATATATTGTGGTATCTAAAGTTTTAGGCTACAATATATCGAATTTGGTTGAAACACGAAAACCAAAGCGAGAAAACCTCTTGCCCATCTTTTTCGTCGGCTGGGGGCTTTGCGCCTTGAGCGAGGTTTTTACAAATATCTTCGCTTCGGTACTGTCATACGTTGGAACTGAACCTGCAATGCCGCAGATGGAAAGCGGAAACAGCATAATTGAACGGTCACTTTACGTTGTGGCAATCGCTGTCGTTCCGCCACTTGTGGAGGAGTTTGCCATGCGCGGCATAGTAACCGGTCTTCTCCGCCGCCTTGGTGACGGGGTTGCAATCTTGCTGACGGCAGCTATATTCGGACTGATGCACGCCAACCTCATACAAATACCCTTTGCCTTTGTTGCAGGGCTTGGGCTTGGCTTTGTTGCCGTGAAGAGCGGCTCGCTCTGGCCTGCCGTGATTCTGCATTTTGCGGTGAACGGCGTTTCGGTGGTGACAGAGCTTATAAGCAGGGTCGCACCGGCACCCTTTGCCGACGTGGCGTTCACGTTTTATCTTATGATAGTGCTGATTTTAGGTGTTTTGGGCTTTGTGGTCCTTGCCCGTCGAGAAAAGGCGGCATTCACCTTTGAAAAGGGCGAGCTTAGCGCCACCTTAAAGGAAAAGCTTTCCTGGTTTTTCTCGGCGCCGTTTATAATCATTTCGCTTGTCATAACCGCAATAGAGATAATTTTTGTGCAGGTGCTTTACTGATGGATAAAAAATTTATGGACCGCGCAATCGCTCTTGCAAAGCAGGCCGCCGAAAAGGGTGAGGTCCCTGTCGGTGCGGTTGTCGTGCGCGACGGAAAAATAATAGGCGAGGGCTACAACAGGTGCGAGCAGCTTTCCTCTCCCACCGCCCACGCAGAAATAATGGCTATAAATTCAGCCGCAAAGACGCAGAAAGACTGGCGGCTTGGCGGCTGTTCGCTTTATGTCACGCTGGAGCCTTGTCCGATGTGCGCAGGCGCAATCTTGGGCGCCCGCATTGATGAGGTGATTTTCGGCGCATATGATAGCCGCGCAGGCTCCTGTGCGAGCGAGTCGGTTGTCAACCTGTTTAGCTTAGGCTATGAAAATCCGCCCACCGTCTATGGCGGAATTAGAGAGGACGAGTGCAAGGCAATATTGCGCGAGTTTTTCGAAAAAAGACGATAATGTTCCACGTGGAACAATAAAAAGGGGGGGAGCGGTTTGAAAATAGAGGACGTTATAAAAAAACACCTGCCATACCCTTTCGGCGTGTGTGATTTTGAATACCTTCGTGACCGGCTGCTTCCTTGCCGTGCGGCAGATAGACTCCCAAAGCTGCCGCGTGCGGTAATTTGCTTTACCGTGCCCTATAACGTGAGGGAGCAGTCACCCGAGAATATTTCTCGTTATGCGGCAGTGCCGGATTATCACAGCGTTTTGGAAGAGGTGTTTTCGCCGCTGCTCAGCGCGCTTAAAGCTGCATTCCCCAAAAATGAGTTCGCCTTTTTTACAGATAATTCCCCCATACCCGAGGTGCGCGCCGCCGCCGCGGCAGGACTTGGCACAGTGGGAAAGCACGGACTTTTAATAACCGAAAAATACGGCAGCTTTGTCTTCCTCGCTGAAATTGTGACCGATTTGCCGCTAAAGGCAGAAATAAAGACCGCCTTTTGCGAGGATTGCGGCCTTTGCGCCGCCGCATGCCCTGTGGGGCTCAATAAAGAAGCGTGCCTTTCGGCTCTCACTCAAAAAAAACAACCCCTGACACAGAGCGAGGAGGAAAAAATTCTCTCTCTTGGCTCGGTGTGGGGCTGTGATATATGCCAGTCGGTCTGTCCCAAGAATAAGGGGGCTGCTCTGTCCGACCTGCCTTTGTTTGTTTCGGGCTACCGCGACCGATATACAATCGGTGAGGACATTAAAGGCCGAGCGTATGCCTGGCGCGGTGAAAAGGTAATAAGAAGAAACGCGGAGCTCATAGAATGCCGCGAATGTCATCACGATTGATGATGCCAAGCAAAAACGACATCAGCGCATAGACGGCAGATGCAACCAAAACGGCTATAATCACCGACGCTAAAACACCAAACGGCAGCAAATTAAAGACAATTTGTGCTGTCGCAGAGCAGGTGGCGGCGCAGAAAAACGGCTTTGTCAGCCACTTGCCGACCAAAAACTGTGTTTTTGCGACCGACAGCAGCCGACCAACGCGGAAAAGCGCGGTGTAAAGGTTGCTTATGACCATAATTCCTAAAAAGCCTGTCATTCCAAAGTGTCCCACCACAAACGGAATTGCCACAAGCCGCAGGGCCGAGTCCGAAACCGACAGCCAGAATAAAAAATTCTGCATATCAAGCCCCTTGAGCATTCCGTCACAGATGCTGTCAAGATACATAAGCGGCACAATGGGTGCAAGCGCGCGGAGCAGAAAACCAACCTCGCGGCTTTTGTAAAACAGCATTCCCAGCGGCTCGCCAAGGGCGAAGAAGAGCGCCCCGATTAAAAAGGAAGAGGCACAGGTCACCGTCATCACCTTTTCGGTGGCGAAACGGATTTTATATGGCTGCTTGCGTGATTTTGCCTCGCTCATTTCGGGGACAAGCAGGGTGGAAACCGCCGTCAGAAAGGAAGACGGGAAGAAAAGCAGCGGCAGAGCCATTCCCTTAATCATTCCAAACTGTGAAAGCGCCCCTGCCGCAGAAAAGGCGGCAAGACTTTTGGGCACCAGAATGTTTTCGGCCGTCCGCAGACCCGAGTTTAAGTAACGACCCAGAGTAATCGGGGTTGCAATGTGAATAATGCTGCGCGCCCCGTGGCCGAGGGGGGAGCCGCTGTATGCGGCAATTTTCTTTCGGTCGCGACGGTAGCAGAGATATAAGACAGCAGAAGAAACCGCCTCTGCCGCCGCATCACCCACCATAACCGCAGCACAGGCGAAAGAAAGTCCCCTTTTTGCAAAGCCGCCCGCAAGGCAGAGTGTCAGCACAATTCGCACCGTCTGTTCGAGAATCTGTGTCATCCCGGAGGAAAGTGTCTTGCGCCGCGCCATAAAATATCCGCGCAGGCAGGAGCTTATGCTCATAAACGGCAGCGCAAACCCGAGAATGCGCACAGCCGACGCGGCGCGCGCATCACCGAGTATTTTTGCAGAGATAAAATCGGCACCAAAAAAGGTGATTAGAAGCGTAACTGTAGAAAGAAAAATGCTCAGCCATATGCCCCGCCTGAGCACCGAAAAGGCGCCCTTTTCCGTTCCCACCGCAAGCTCGTCTGTCACAAGACGTGTGACGGCGGTGCAGATTCCGCCGCTCGCAAAGGCGGAAACAAAGACGTAAACCGATAAAACCAGCTGATAAAGACCGATTCCCTCGCTGCCGATGGCACGCGAGAGCCAAACCTTAAAGGCCATTCCCGCAACGCGCAGAATAAGCGAGGTTGCGAAAAGAATAACCGCATTTTTTATAAAAACAACCTTTTTCATTAAAACACCCCGTAAATAATACGCAAACTTACGCGGTGTTAGACCAAAGGAGAGATAAAATGAGCACTCCGCTTGCTGAAAAAATCCGACCCACGCAGATTGATGAAATCGTGGGACAGCGCCACCTGCTCGCAGAGGGCAAGGCGCTCAGACGAATAATCGAATCGGGCGAGCTTACCAACCTTATATTTTACGGCCCGTCGGGTGTGGGAAAGACCACCGTTGCAAACATCATTGCCTCGCGTTGCGGCAAAAAGCTTTATAAACTCAACGCCACAACCGCGTCCATATCGGATATCAAGGAAATCATTGCAGGGCTTAACACCTTTGAGGGTTATAACGGCGTGGTGCTGTATCTCGACGAAATTCAGTATTTCAACAAAAAACAACAGCAAATTTTACTTGAATATATCGAGCGCGGCGACATAACCTTAATTGCATCGACCACCGAAAACCCGTATTTTTACGTTTACGGCGCGGTTTTGAGCCGCAGCACAGTATTTGAGTTTAAGTCGGTCACCGCAGAGGAGATAATGCCGGCCGTTTCGCGCGCGTTCCGCCTGATAGCAGAGGAGCGAGGGGTCGACATTGTTGCTGATGACGACGCTGTACGTGCCATTGCATACGGCTGCGGAGGTGACGTGCGCAAGGCTATTAATGCGGCAGAGCTCGCAGCGCTGACGGCGGAAGAAAAGGACGAAAAGCTCCATATAACCGCACCTCTTGCAAAGGAGCTTGCCCAGAAGAGCGCTATGCGCTACGATAAGGCAGGGGACGAGCATTATGATATAATATCGGCATATCAGAAATCGATGCGCGGCTCCGACCCCGATGCCGCACTGCACTATCTCGCAAGACTTTTAGAGGCAGGCGATTTACCTTCAGCCTGCAGACGACTGCTTGTCTGCGCGAATGAGGACGTCGGACTTGCCTATCCGTCTATAATTCCCATTGTAAAGGCGGCGGTTGACACCGCACTGCAGCTCGGTCTGCCCGAGGCGCGACTTCCGCTTGCCAACGCCGTTATCCTGGTGGCAACAAGTCCTAAATCGGTTTCTGCGCACGATGCAATCAATGCCGCAATGGCCGACGTCGAGGCAGGTTTTGCAGGGCCCATTCCGCGCACCCTGCAGAACAAGCATTTCGACGGGGAGGATGCTGCCGTCAAGGGTCAAAACTATAAATACCCCCACGCATTTCCAAATCATTACGTCAAACAACAATATCTGCCTGACGAAATTAAGGACAAAAAATATTATTTTTACGGAGATAACAAAACAGAGCAAAAATTCCGCGAATATTGGGACAAGATAAAATAAAGAACCCACATTTGCGGAGGAATTGGATGGAAGCGCTTTTTCTGTCTTCACGCGTGCTCGTTTTGCAAAGAGTATGGCTGACCGCTGTGGCAACGCTTTTGCTTGTCACGGCGGCTTTGTTTTGCCCTTTTTTATATGTGTTTTTGTTGTGTGGCTTGGTTTATCTGTGGCTTTTCTTCTTTTATCTGCCGCGCTTTGTAAAAAGCTATAAAATAATAGTGTTGGAAAACACGCTTGTCCTCTGCCGCGGAGTGTTTATAAAAAAGGAAAGCATTTTTCAAAATAAGGAGCTTTTATACGTCCGCACAGTCTTCACACCGCTCTCTCTGCGGCTTTCCTGCTGTATTATGAGTGTTGCGGCGGCGCCCGTGCGTACAGCCCTTGTCGCAGATAGCTCTGTGGCAGAAAAAATCAAAGCACTTTTATATAAGGGGGAGCAAAATGCAGATTAAACCGCATCTGCTTTCGGTCATTGCTGAAAAACGGCTTATTGCCTTGTACTTGCTTGTGCCGTTTGTGCAGTATCGCGTGGCATTTCTGCTGCTTGTGCTGGCATACGGCCTGCTACTTTGGAAAAAATACCGCCTTTTCGTTACAGGAGAGAGGATTATCATAAGAAAAGGTCTGCTCACAGAGCAAATAACCGAAATACCAAAGCGGAACATAACCGCATACTGTGTGGAAAAAAGCCTGTTTTTAATGCTTTTCGGTGCACGCACGCTTAAAATATACACAGAGTCAAAAAAGGGTGACAAGCCCACCGCAACGCTGAGGCTCGGCGCACGCGGAATAAAGAGAATTTTAACCTTTATTGGATACGAAACGCCTCAAACAGCCGTTAAGATTCCCGTTATCAGAACGGTTTTGTTTGCCCTTTCGTCTTCATCTGCGGTGCTCGGCTTTTTTCTGGCGGTGCCGGTTATTAACAGAACGGGCAAGCTGCTTGGCGTTGCCCTTTCAGAGCTGCTGCTCGAGCGGTTAAACGAGGTTTCGCAAAACGGAATAATCCCCTCCTTTGTCAACGCACTCAGCCTGCTGTTTATATCCTTTTATTTTGTGTCGTTCTGCGTTAATCTTTCAAAAGGACTGTTTGCAAGGGTGTCTTACGCTAAAGGTAGGGATTTTTTCACACGCGGAGTACTTGTGCGCAAGAAAACGGCGTTTAAGGATAGGTTTGTGACGTCGGTGTGCGCCACAAAGCCGCTGCTCTTGCGGATGTTCGGACGGGGA
This sequence comes from uncultured Clostridia bacterium, assembly GCA_937912045.1. GTDB lineage: Bacteria > Bacillota > Clostridia > Oscillospirales > Acutalibacteraceae > SIG589. The sequence continues at coordinate 10,802 of CALDPI010000095.1, read as the reverse complement.
CACCTGTCAGCCGATTGTGTGGGACTTGGAGCAAACGACGTCCTGCTCCCGAGTATTAAGCTGCCGCCGCGAAAAGAGCGCCTTTTTGCAAGAAAAGGCACCAAATACCGTTTTTTTCGCTGGCGGCTTACCGCCTTGGCGGTGCTATTTCCCATAAACCGAATGCTTGTGGCGTTGTTCCCCTCCTTTTCTCAGCTTATTACCTTTTTGTGCCTTGTTGCCGCCGCATATCTTTTATATTTGCTCGGTCTGTCTTCGTATGCGCACAAAAAAGCGGGCCTCTCGGCAGACGCGCACACAATCCGAATGACCGCGGTGGGCGGCACACAGGTAAAGGACGTGCAATTTATAGCGGAGCGCATTGCCGAAATCAGAATCATCCGCTACCCTGCGGACATTTTGGAGGGCACCTGCACGGTAAAAATAACGGCATACGGCACGGGCAGGAGTGCAAAGGTGCGCTGTCTTTCCTATGCCTCGGTGACGGATATTCTGCAAACTCTCGGAAAAGATATAAAAAAGGAGGAACGCAAATGTTAAAGGATTGTCTAATCGCTTTTGCGACGGGTGGAGCCATTTGCCTTGTCGGACAGGTGCTCATAGATTATACAAAGCTCACCCCTGCGCGAATTCTGGTGGCCTTCGTGGTGTCGGGCGTGTTTCTCACCGCCATCGGCGTATACGAGCCGTTTGTCGAGTTTGCAGGATTCGGCGCTACGGTGCCGCTTACGGGCTTTGGCTATAGTCTGGCTAAGGGGGTTGAGGCGGCGGTGGCAAAATATGGCCTGCTCGGCGCAATAACTGGTGGTCTCACCGCAACGGCGGCAGGAATAACGGCCGCAATACTTGCAGGCTTTATCGCATCGCTTGTTTCAAAATCCAAATCAAAATCGTAAAACACAGGGTTCCGCGTGGAATGTTCCACGTGGAACTTTTGCTTTACAATCTACGATGGAGGATATATAATGTATGTAGTGCGAAAGCGAAAAAGGGAGTTTTTATGGGAAAAATAATTTCTGTTTTTAATCAAAAGGGCGGTGTGGGAAAGACCACCACAGCCGTTAATCTTGCCTCTGCTCTCGGTATTGCAGGCAAGCGCGTCCTCCTTGTCGATTTGGACCCTCAGGGCAACTCAACAAGCGGACTCGGCATAAATAAGCAAAGGGCGCTGCTTACCTCGTACGAGGTGCTGATAGGCACCGCAAAGGTGGCAGACGCCGTCTGCAAGACCGAATATAAAAATGTTGATATTATGCCTTCAAAGAGTGACCTGGCCGGCGCCGAAATCGAGCTTACCGAGCTTGAAAAACGCGAAAGCCGAATGAAAATGGCGCTTTTGCAGCTCAGGGAGGAATATGATTACATATTTATCGATTGCCCCCCGTCGCTCGGACTTCTTGCAATAAATGCCCTGGGCGCGAGCGATACGGTGCTCGTTCCCATCCAGTGCGAATTTTTTGCAATGGAGGGCCTCTCACAGCTTATGGCGACGGTGCGACAGGTAAAAAGACTTTATAACCCCATGCTCGAGCTGGAGGGCGTGCTGCTCACAATGTATGACGGACGTCTCAACCTCACACAGCAGGTGGTAAACGAAATTAAAAAATACTTTGCGAAAAAGCTTTATACAACCGTGATTCCGCGCACAGTGCGTCTTTCGGAGGCGCCCAGCTACGGTATGCCGATACAGTATTACGATAAGCGCTCAAAGGGTGCGGCGGCATATGAAAAGCTTGCAAAAGAATTTCTTAAAAACAACAGAAAGTGAGAAATATGATGAAAAAAGGCGGACTTGGCAGAGGACTTGACTCTCTGTTTGACCAGAACAGCGTTGATAAGGACAGCATACTTCTTGTAAAGCTGTCGGAAATCGAACCAAACAAAAATCAGCCGCGCAAAAGCTTTGACGAAAAAAGCATTGAGGAGCTGTCGCAAAGCATTAAAGAGCACGGACTTTTACAGCCCATTCTGGTGCGACCGATGGTTAACGGCACATATCAGATAATTGCGGGTGAACGCCGCTGGCGCGCTTGCCGCATGGCAGAGCTGGACACCGTGCCCGTAATAATAAAAGAGTTTGACGACCGCAAAACAATGGAGGTTTCCATCATCGAAAACCTGCAGCGCGAGGATTTAAACCCGGTTGAAGAGGCGCTTGGTTTTAAGGCGCTTATCGATACCTACGGTCTCACACAGGAGCAGGTGGCAGAACGCGTTGGCAAATCACGTTCGGCAATTACAAACGCTTTAAGACTTTTGAGTCTTGACGATAAAATTTTGGCATCTCTGCGCGAGGGCGAGATTACCGTCGGTCACGCAAAGGCTCTGCTCTCGGCCGAAACGGAGCGCAGACACAGTCTGCTTTCGCTTGCGGTCGCAGGCGCATCCGTCCGCCAGCTTGAGCAGATGGCAAAGCCGTCCGCAAAGGCACAAAAAAAGACGGCACCGGCCGTCAAGGAAAAGTATTATAAAGAGGTTGAGCTCGCGCTCAAGGGTGCACTTCACCGTCCTGTTAAAATCACAAAAGAGGAAAACGGACGCGGTGTGCTGTCGATTGAGTTTTATAATAATGACGAGCTTGCCGACCTTGCAAAGCGTATTGCCGGAGAAAAATGGTAAAAAAAAGACCAACTTTCGTTGGTCTTTTTTAATTTATTTCTTCTGCGCCGAGAGAGGCAAGTGTCGCCTCGGCAACGTCGCGCTTCGGGGAGACGGCGAAAATCACACAAGAGCCGCTCTTCATAAGCACAAGGTTGGGGGTCACCTCTGCCGTGTTGGTTTCGTCAACGGTGACGGGGTTTAGATAACGCTTAATCGCATCAATAACGGTGTTGACGTCGTCGCTGTCCTTAAGGTCGAAAATGCCGAACTCGCAAATGTCGTCCTCAATCTTGCTGACGTGAACGGAAAAACCGTCAAGCAGGTCGCCGCTGAAGCCAAAGCGTTCTTCAAGCTGTTTTGTTTCAAGGGCTATTAAATTATCGTTGTCAGAAAAGGCGCTGCTTTTTATGAGTGCGCTTTCAATTTCCTTTACAGAGGGCGGGGTGGCGTTGCAGCCGCAGAGCGAGAAAACAACCGCGAGAATTAAGGCTGCAGAAAAGAGCTTTTTCATAACCAAAAACACTCCCGTAAATGTGTAAAATTTGTCTGCCATTATTATACAACAAAAGACAAAAATAGTAAATAACCAAAACGGTGTAAAAATCAAAAAAACAATTAACATAATATTTTATTACGCATTATTATTTTTGGGAGAGTATTTCAACTTATTCACCGAGTTATTAACAAAACAAGGGCAAAAAACGCGATTAAATCGTTAAATCGGGGCAAAAAAGTGAAAAAGTTAGTGGAAAAGTTGAATAATTATTTGGGTTATTCGAGTTTACATAATGACATTTTCTTGTCGGAAAAGGTTAATTTTTTGTTATAATTTGTAACCAAAAAAATGCCCCTCACACACAAACAAATGTGTGCGAGGGACGAGCGTTACATACCGTACATTTCGCGCAGCTTCTTATCGCGCTTTGTGCGTGCGGAAATGTTATAAACTGCCGATTTAAGATGAGGGAAATCGGCAAGCCCTGCGAGCATCTTGTCGGTCAGCTCCTTATCGCCCTTGAGCGTGCCGCCGAGGATGACAACAACAATGAGGTTTCCGACCGTGCGGTCTCCCTTTACGTACAGCTCATTAAGCGCATCGTAAATCTTTTTAAGCTTTTTGCTGTTGTCCTTTATAAGCAGCTCGCGCAGGTCGGCGGTGACGGTGGAAAGGAAGAAGTCCACATACAAAAACTCACCGTTTTGCACAACGTTTTCCTTGTATGCATCCTTGTAAGCGGGGAAAATTGCAAGCAGCTTGTTTGCAAGGTCGTCAACCGTCAGGGTATCGCCGCCCGTCTTTGTGGGGAGAGCCACCTCGGCAGAGCGGGTTTTTCTTTTGTTGACACCCAAAAGGGATGCAACCGTATCATTAAAGTCAATACCGACGGAGGAAGCGTCCGTCAGGGTGCTGTGTTCGTCAAAAAGATAGGAGGATGCAACGCCAAATTCGCCCACTGTGCCGTCGGCAACCTCTGCTGTCTGCAGATGGAAAAGGTGATGTTCCTCGTCATATTCAACCTTGAAAGCGCGCGTATCGCCTGTGAAGACGCCCTCGTTCTCAGAAAAGCCGTTTTCGCAAAGAAGCGGGCGGATTTCGGCATAGACCGCGTCAAAAATTTTCTGTTCCATTTTAATTCTCCGTTTTTCAAAATATATATTATATTGTACCACAGCTTTTACGGTTTGTCATCTAAAATTTTGTTGCAAGGCGGACGGTATGAGGGTATAATGAACAAAAAGGCAAAAAAGGACTGAAAAGATGAACTTAGCGGATATTGGCACAATAAAAAAACTGCTGAACGCAGACGACTTTTCATTTAAAAAGTCGCTGGGGCAAAATTTTTTAATAGATGAAACGGTTTGTCCGCGCATGGCAGAATTCTCTGCGGATGAAAAAACCGGCGTGCTGGAAATCGGCCCGGGCATCGGCGTGCTGACTCGCGCGCTCTCTCTTCGTGCAAAGCGCGTCGTCGCGGTTGAGCTGGACGAAAGGCTCCGCCCGATTTTACAAAAAACGCTATCAGACCTTGAAAACACAGAGGTTGTGTTCGGCGATGCGATGAAGCTTGACCTGTCAGCACTCATTGCCGAAAAATTTGCCGACTGTGAGCGTGTTGCGGTCTGCGCAAACCTGCCTTATTATATTACCTCTCCCATAATAATGCAGTTGCTTGAGAGTCGCCTGCCCATCGACAACATAACGGTAATGGTGCAAAAGGAGGCGGCAGAGCGGCTTTGTGCAGAGGTCTCCTCGCGCGAGGCGGGCGCCGTCACCGTCGCGGTGGAATATTATGCCGAAAGCGAGATATTGTTCCACGTCGGACGTGACTCGTTTATGCCGCCGCCCAAGGTGGACAGCGCGGTCATAAAGCTCACCGTCAGGTCAACACCAAAATATGAGGTGTCGGACGAAAAACGCTTCTTCTCACTTGTCAAGGCCTGCTTTGCACAGCGCAGAAAAACCCTGCTCAACACGGTTTCCTCCACGCTTAAGATAAGTAAGGACGACCTTGCCGCCTGTCTTGAGGAAATGGGCCTTCGTCCCGACATTCGCGCAGAAAAGCTCAAAATGGAAGAGCTTTGTACCCTGTCAAACCTGCTTCACAGCAAGAAAATATACTAAAACCAAGGCATTTCTACTCCGAGTAGAGATGCCTTTTTTCATTCTACCGAGGGAAAAACACCGCGCTACACGCGTTTTTGTGGGTTAGAGTGACAAAAAAGAAATAAGGGATTATTATGTTAAAAGCACAAAAGAAAGGCGCGAAGGATTTTGAGTTTTAAGGTTATTACAGAGTCATCCTGTGACCTGTCACAGATGAGGGCGAATGCGTTTGGAATAAAAATAATACCGTTTTCGGTTTCGCTCGACGGGGCAGACCCCGTCCCCGAAAACACACTGAAAACAGAACAGTTTTATGGAGAGCTGCGCGGCGGAAAAATGGCAAAAACCTCTGCTCTCAATATGGCGGAATACACGGAGTGCTTTGAAGAGGAGCTCAAAAAAGGAAACGACATTCTGCACATAGGGCTCTCTTCGGGGCTGAGCGCATCGTTTGGGTGCGCCTGCCTTGCGGCAGAGGAACTGAAGGAAAAATACCCCGAAAGGCAGATTGTGAATATTGATTCAATCGGTGGCTCGCTCGGACAGGGGCTGCTCGCACAGCTTTGCGCCGAAAGAGCAAAAAAGGGGGAGCCTCTTTCGAATGTGGCACTCTTTGCCGAAAGGATTAAACACAAAATCACCCACAGGTTTACGGTGGGCGATTTGCAGTTTCTAAAAAACGGTGGCAGAATAAGTCCGACTGTTGCGGTGGTTGGCGAGCTGCTTAATATAAAGCCGATGCTCACAGCAACGGGCGAGGGAAAGCTTCTCGTTTGCGAAAAGGTGCGCGGACGCGCGGCGGCAATCAATAACCTGCTTGACGCATATGAAAGCGAGCACGACGTGCGCTATAAGCACCTGCCGATTTTCATAAGCCACGCCGACTGCAAAGACGACGCAAAAAGGCTGAAAGAAATGCTAAAAGAAAAGCACCCCGGGTGCGAGGTTTATATAAACAGTATCGGCGCGCTGATGGGGGCACACGCAGGCCCCGACACGCTGGCGATTTTTTTCATAGGAGAGGAAAGATAGTATGACACGCACAAAAATAAGGGACAGGATTTTACCGAGCTACACGCGCGGCGAAGAGGTTTTTAATATGGTCACGCACATTGTGGGCGGCGGCTTTGGCGTGCTCGCGCTTGTGGCGCTGGTAATTTACAGCGCCATTTGTAAGGATGCCTGGGCAGTTGTCGGAAGCTCGATATACGGAGCGTCGCTTACAATGCTTTACACAATGTCGAGCGTGTATCACGGCCTCAAGCACAAGACCGCAAAGAAGGTTATGCAGGTTTTAGACCACTGCACGATATATTTTCTAATAGCGGGCACCTACACCCCGATACTTCTCTCTGCAATCCGTCCTGTACGTCCGTTTCTCGCGTGGACGGTTTTCGGAATAGAGTGGGGGCTGACGGCACTTGCGGTCACACTCACCGCAATCGACCTTAAAAAATACCGTGTGTTTTCCTTTGTGTCGTATATCGGAATGGGCTGGTGCATTATTTTTGCCGCAAAGGCGACGATTGAAGCGCTGACGCTCAGCGGCTTTTTGTGGATACTTGCAGGCGGCATTTCCTATACGCTCGGGGCGGTGTTTTTCGGCGTTGGAAAGAAGATAAAATATATGCACTCGGTCTTTCACATTTTTGTTGTAATAGGCTCTGTGTTGCAGTTTATCGGAATAATACTTTACGTACTGTAAAAAAATCCCCTTTTTTGTCAAAAAAGTATTGACAAGCGGAAATAAAAATGATATATAAATGGCAACATCGGTAATAGCGAGTAAAAATTTAATAGTTTTTTGTTGAAAAGCGGGGCGATATGTATGGATAAAAATGAGTACATATTAAAGAACAAACCATTGCCAAAAAAAGCCGAAACAAAGGTTGACGAGTTGAAAAAAAGCGGCGAACAGATTTTGTTCGTAATTGTCGGAGACCTTAATCTTTCGGGAAGGTACGATGAAACGGCGCTTATCTTCACGCGAGAACAGGTTATTGCTGTTGGCGGTGAGAATGAGGATACACGGCAATACGCCTTTTCGGAGTTGCGGGAAGTTCGCTCTAAGCGAATGTACGGAAACGCCGCGCTTTCAGCTATTATGCCCGACGGTCAGCGAGAGGTGTTTTTCCGATATACATATTCGGTTGCGGCTCTGTGTGATGCGTCGGCTTTATTTATTAACCACTTAAATGACGGCGCGGATTTTTCGACCGAAAACGCCGTTATGCACGTCACTTTTGAAAAGGCGTTAAGCGTTTGTCCAAAGTGTGGCAGAAATCTTCTGCATCCGGGTGCAGAGTGCATTAAATGTCGCTCGAAGCTAAAGGTGGTAAAACGATTTTTGGGTTACATAATGCCCGAAACACCGCGACTTTTGGTTAGTATAATTTTATCGCTTATAACAACCGCAATGGCGCTTGTGCCACCCACAATTACAGGTTTTATTGTTGATGTGGTATTTGGCGGAAACGAAAAATCAAATGTAAACGTTCTTAACAAACTTGCATCAGTCGTAGGTCACGATGCGGGCAAGCTTTTAGGCGTTATGATACTTTGTTTGCTTTTAACATATGTTTTGCAATACGGCATAGGCATCGCGCGCGCGTATCTTATGAGAATTGCGGGTGACAGAGCACTTATGGCTCTTCGCAACGATATATATAAAAAAGCGCAACACCTGCCGATGCGGTTTTACGACAAAACCTCTACCGGCGCGGTTATAAATCGCATAGCGGGCGACTGTAATGTGCTGCAACAGTTTATGTTGCGCATCACACAAGAAGTAGTAGTGCATTTGTTTCAACTCGTCGGCATTATAATTATAATGCTTTCGCTTAACGCGGAACTAACGCTTTATTCGCTCATTCCCGTGCTTTTCATTGCTATAACAACGCGAATTTTCGGTAAAAAAATCCGCCCGTATTACCGTAGAATCTGGCGCAGGTGGGCGGCGGTGTTTTCCACACTCTCTGACACCATTCCGTGTATCAGGGTTGTTAAATCTTTTTCGGGCGAAAAGCGCTCATCAGAAAAGTTCAATGAAAGAAACCGAGAATGGCTTGCTATTGATATGAAACTTGGCAGCATTGTTTCGGCATTTCCGCAAATAATTGCGTTTCTTGTAACCTGCGGCTCGCTTATAATTTGGGGCGTAGGCGGAAGCCGCGTTATTGCGGGGGCAGACGGTTTTTCGGCAGGACTTATCGTTTCTTTTATTTCTTATGCTTCAATGTTTTATAATCCGGTTACGTTTTTTGCAAACCTTTCGGATTCGTTCCAGGGTGCAATGGCTTCAACCGAAAAAATTCTTGATATATTGGAAGCCGAGCCTGAAACACAGGCGGAAAGCCATGTCGTTCCCGATAAACTTGAGGGCAAGATAGAGTTTTTGCACGTTGGGTTTTCGTTTGACCGCTCCAAAAAAGTGCTCGACGACGTGACCCTTACCATAAATCCGGGCGAGGTTGTGGGCATTGTCGGAACAACAGGTTCGGGTAAAACCACGCTTATAAATTTACTTATGCGGTTTTATGATGAATATTCGGGAGAAATTTTGGTCGACGGACACAATATTAAAAATTTCGAGCTTTCGGCATATCGCGACAGAATTGGTTTTGTACAGCAAGAGCCGATGATGTTTAGCGATACTATTTTTAATAACATTGCATACAGCAACCCCAACGCCTCGGTGGAGGAAGTTTTTCGCGCGGCAGACATTGCAAACGCGCACGAATTCATAGCGCGTCAACCCGACGCATACGATACCGTTTTGGGTGAACGCGGAGTTGGTGTTTCGGGCGGAGAAAAACAGCGAATTTCTATTGCGAGAGCGGTGCTTAAAGAGCCGTCTATCTTAATTTTTGACGAGGCAACCGCCGCGGTTGATTCCGAAACCGAACACCTTATTCAAGAGGCGATTGACCGACTAATCGCGGGCAAGACAACCCTTATGATTGCACATAGACTTTCCACCCTTAAAAAAGCCAACCGTATAATTGTTGTGGACGGCGGAAAAATTGTGGAAAACGGCACGCCCGAAGAGCTTCTTGCCAAAAAGGGCAAGTATTATAAGCTGGTACAAATTCAGTCGATGACGGCAGACGCCGAGCGCATACGCAAGGAGGAAAGACTATGAGTGCTGAGGTTAAAAATCGCGTTTTTTTGACAAAGGACGACAGCATTGTAAAATGTGAAAACAACCTTGTAACACTAACACTTGCGAGCGGTGAAAAGTATGAAATGCTCGAACCGCGCCGACTTTTTCCCGTAAATAAAATTTATAATTATATCACTCTGCTTAGTCAAGACGGCAAAGAAATTGCAGTAATACGCGATATCATAGATTTGAATGATGTATCGCGCGGGGTAATAAAAGAAAGCCTTGACGAATATTATCTTGTTCCCATTATTACAAGGATTATTTCCATAACACAAAAAAGCGGGACGCTCAACTGGCAGGTTGAAACAAACCGTGGGTATAAAACGTTTGACGTTCGCGACCGCAACCACGATATACGAATTTATAACGACGGCAGCGTCCGCGTCCGCGATTCACACGACAACCGCTACTTAATAGAGGATTATAGAAAACTTGATAAACATTCATATAAGCAGTTGTCCGCAGACCTATAAAACAAAAAAGCACAGAAGCCTGTGCTTTTTTGTTTTATTCAAGCTCAAACGCGCCGGTATAAAGCTGATAATATTTGCCCTTTTGTGCAATAAGGTCAGCGTGGTTTCCGCGCTCGATAATTCTGCCGTCCTCAAGCACCATTATAACGTCGGAGTTTTTAACGGTGGAAAGGCGGTGTGCAATGACAAACACCGTTCTGCCCTTCATCAGCGAGTCCATACCCTTTTGAACGAGCGCCTCTGTTCGCGTGTCAATGGAGGAGGTTGCCTCGTCCAGAATCATAACGGGCGGGTCGGCAACGGCCGCACGCGCAATGGCAATGAGCTGGCGCTGTCCTTGTGAGAGGTTGGCACCGTTGTTGTTGAGCATTGTGTTATAGCCCTCGGGCAGACGCGTTATGAAATCGTCCGCTCCCGAAAGCCTTGCGGCCTCAATGCACTGCTCGTCTGTCGCGTCAAGCCTGCCGTAACGAATGTTTTCCATAACGGTGCCTGTAAACAGGTTGGTATCCTGCAATACGATTCCGAGAGAGCGGCGAAGGTCGCTCTTTTTGATTTTGTTGATGTTGATTCCGTCATAACGGATTTTACCGTCGTCAATATCATAAAACCTGTTTATAAGGTTTGTGATGGTGGTTTTGCCTGCGCCTGTCGCGCCGACAAACGCAACCTTCTGACCGGGGTTGGCATAAACCGAAACGTTGTGAAGCACCAGCTTGTCATCGGTGTAGCCAAAATCCACATCGTTGAGCGTTACGTCACCTTTTAGCTCGGTATAGGTGAGAGTGCCGTCGGAATGGGGGTGCTTCCACGCCCATTTGCCTGTGCGCTCGGCTGATTCCTTTATGTTGCCGTTTTCGTCAATATTTGCGTTGACCAGCGTAACGTAGCCGTTGTCGGTTTCAGGCTCTGCGTCCATCAGGGCGAAAATACGCTCTGCTCCTGCAAGGCCCATAAC
>CALDPI010000094.1 GCA_937912045.1 uncultured Clostridia bacterium | reverse complement strand
TGACTCGAAAAAGTCATCGCCCTTTTCATATATTGATTTGAAAATTTAAAACAATTGGAAAATCCGCTCATAATTCTTGCAAAAAGTGTGATACTAATATCACATTAAAATTGTAAAAAGAGGAGTATTTTACACGCGAAGCGTGGCAAGGTTCTCGGGTACCCATTCAAAATCTGTGATTTTGCAAATGGGTGAGGTTCTTATATATGAAAGCAACTGGAATTGTTCGTAGAATAGAGGCTTGTGTTATAATAGGGCAAACCGTCTGAAATCCGCATAAACACTAGGGTTTTCGTTAGTTTGCCCTATTGAACACAAGCCCCTAATTTTATGGTTTTGGGCGGTTTTATACATATTTTAGGAGCAGAGAAATCTGCTCCTTTTTGTATTTATGTGGAAATGTTGATTTTTAAGGTTTAGTGTTGTAAAATATTTAAGCCAAACTAATTGAATATCGATATGGATACATCAGTAATGCTTGTTATATTGAATTAGTTTGGCGACTATCGGAGTTTGCGTTTTTTTGTGCGGTTACTTCGGTAACCACACTTTTTATTTTTAGGAGGAAAAAGAAAAATGAAGAAAGTAATGAGTTTATTGTTGGCAGTAATGATGGTTTTATCTATGTCTGCTTGTGGTGGTAATGAAACTGCAACAGATAATGATAACGGTAGTTCCACTACTCAGAACCAAACTGATATGTCTCAGCAAGAGCCAGCCGCTCAATTTGATGAATTAAAAAATATAATTGATTATAATGGATATTATAACTTATTTATCACTAATGACGGAGCCCTATACAAGATAGGAAATTTTTCAGACGGGAAAAAGTTAAGAAGAATTGGCGAAGGTGTTAAGTTTGTTAAGTTTAGTGTAGGTACAATTATTAGTGATAATAATGATGTGTACATATACAATGAAGATGATTTTTCTGTTTCTTTATTTAATAATGGTGCGGGATATACTCTTAATACTACAATACCAGGAGATGATTATTTAAATTCGGCGCATATTATTCGTTATCCAGGAGGTCCTGATATTGCGGCATATGTAAAAGAAAATGAGGTGTTTTTGTATCAAGAAGAAAACTCTCCTTCTTCGTTTTATACGTCGACACAAAAAGGACCAATATACAAATTTGATGACGATGAAACAATAATATATTTTATCGATGGCACCATAAAGACTAATAAAGGGTATTATTGTTTTAAGGAAACGGTAAATACTTCGCAATATGATGATGTTCCTAGAACATATACATATTCTTTGGAAAAAATTACAGATGTGGATGAGGATATAATATTTTTAAAGCGATTTGATGACCGATGTTCACTTTATCAAGACTACCGTGTTGATAAAAACGGAAATCTTTTTAAAAAAACATATTAAGAAAACAATATTTTTCTTTGCACATTCCAACACTTTCGAGATGATTTATTTAATAAGAATCAGTTTCAAACGCGAAAATACAACATATTAATAAATCAAACAACACAAGTATAAAACTCCTTTGTTGACAGATAATAACAGTGTTATCAAATCAACAAAGGAGTTTTTATATATGAAAGCAACAGGTATTGTACGCCGTATAGATGCTGGAGTTATAATAACACCAAAGCCGAAAAAAGTGCATAAATGCTGGGATTTTTGCAAGTTTGCCCCACCCGACGCATTGGTGTCAAAAACGGGTTTTTAGGCGGTTTTATACATAGCAAAAAGCGAGGGAACTTCCCCTCGCTTTTTCTTAACTAATCGCGTTTATGATTTCCTGCGCGTAGCGCACGCCTTCCATAGCGTCCTTGGCGTACTTGTCAGCGCCGATTTTGTCGGCGTATTCCTGCGTGAGCACAGCGCCGCCCACAATAATTTTGCACCAGGGTGCCTTGAGCCGAAGCTGTTTTATGGTTTCCTGCATCTGGGCAACTGTGGTGGTCATAAGAGCGCTTAAGCCCACTACGGGAGCGTGAAGCTCGACAACCTTGTCGGCAATCACCTGCGGCGGTACGTCTTTGCCTAAGTCCACAACGTTAAAACCGTAGTTTTCGAGCAGCAGCTTGACAATGTTTTTTCCGATGTCGTGAACGTCCCCGCGGACGGTGGCAATAACAAAGGTGTTTTGAGACGCTGAGCCTTTCTTGCCCGACGACGCGGCCTTAATAACCTCAAAGGCGGCTTTTGCGGCCTCTGCGCTCATAAGCAGTTGGGGCAGGTAAAACCTTTTTTCCTCAAATCCCTTTCCAACAATATTAAGAGCGGGAATGATCTCGCTGTTTATTACCTCGAGCGGCGAAGTGTGCGAAAGGAGGGTGGCGGTGATTTCCGCCGCCTTTTCTTTAAAGCCCTTTATGATCGCGTATTGACAGTCCGAATACGACTGATCTGAGACGCTTTGAGGAGCATTTGCGGCCTTTTCCTCGGTTACAAACGAGCCTGCCGCGCCTATGTACTCACTGCAGTTTGAGTCCAGACCCTTGAGCGCGTTGTAGGTGTAATACACCTTCATCATATCCGCCGAATAGGGGTTCATAATGGCGGCGGACAGCCCGTTTTCGAGGGCTAGCGCAAAGAAGGTTCCGTTTATAGCATCGCGGTTAGGCAGACCAAACGAAACGTTGGAAACGCCCAAGGAGGTGTGGCAACCAAGGCGCTCCTTTATGGCCTTTAGCGAGGAGAGGGTAACCTTTGCGGCGCCCGTGTCGGCGCTTATGGTGAGTGCCAAAGGGTCAAAGATAACGTCTTTTTTGTCAATGCCGTATTCCGCGGCAGTTTTAAGTATTTTTTCGGCAATTTTAAATCTGCCCTCGGCAGTTTCGGGAATTCCGTTGTTGTCAAGGGTGAGTGCAACCACAAGGCCGCCGTACTTTTTCACAAGCGGGAAAACGGATCGCATACTTTCATCCTTGCCGTTTACCGAATTTATCATAGCCTTGCCGTTGTAGCGGCGCAGAGCGGCCTGCATTGCCGCAATGTTGGAACTGTCGATCTGGAGCGGGAGGTCTATAATTGCCTGAAGCTCGCAAACGGCCGTTTTGAGCATGGCTGTTTCGTCAATGTCGGGCATACCAACGTTTACGTCAAGCACCTGCGCGCCCTTTTGCTGCTGATTTACGCCTTCGGATAAAATATAATCGATGTCGTTTTCCAAAAGAGCCTGCTTAAAACGCTTTTTGCCGGTGGGATTTATCCTCTCGCCTATAAGAATCGGCTTTTTGCCAAACTCCACAGCGTGCGAGTAGGAAGAAATCACGGTGAGGTTTTTCGGCTCTATTTTCACAGGGGAAAGCGGAGCAATCTTGTCGCAAAGCGACTTTATGTATTCGGGTGTGGTGCCGCAGCAGCCGCCCACTACGCGAACTCCAGCTTTTACAAGCTCTGCGATTTGGGAGGAAAACTCGTCTATGGTTATGTCAAAAACCGTTTTGCCGTTTTCTGACCTCGGCAGACCCGCGTTTGGCTTTAGTATTACAGGCACCGATGCCTTTTCAAGCAGCCTTCTTACCACGCCGCCAAGCTGACGTGGACCCAACGAGCAGTTTGCACCCAGGGCGTCAACTCCCATACCCTCAAGCAGGGCAACCATCGCCTCGGGGGACGCGCCGGTCATAAGCTTGCCGTCCTCGCCGTAGGCGTTTGATACAATTATCGGCAGATCGCTGTTTTCCTTGGCGGCCAGAAGCGCCGCCTTGGTTTCGTAGCTGTCGTTCATTGTTTCTATTATGATAAGGTCAACGCCGTACTTAACGCCGAGCTTTACCGTCTTGGCAAAAACCTCAACCGCGTCCTCAAAATCAAGGTCTCCAAGCGGCTTTAACAGCTTTCCGCTCGGGCCGATGTCAAGAGCCACAAACCTTTCCTTTTTTGAGGTAGACTGCGCCTTTGCGGCCTTGGCGTTAGAGATAGCGGCGCTTATTATGTCCTCGAGCTCGTTGGGCTCGAATTTAAGCGAATTTGCACCAAAGGTGTTGGTGCAGACAACGTTGCTGCCTGCGTCAAAGTAAGCCCTGTGTATATCGATTATCTCTTCGGCGTGGGATAAATTCCAGCGCTCGGGGTATTCTCCGAGCTTTAGCCCGCGCGCCTGAAGCAGTGTTCCCATACCGCCGTCAAGGCAGACTATGTTGTTCCTCAAAAAATCTCTAAAATTCATACTATACCTCTGAAAGTGTATTTTCGTTTAACCCAACAAATGCCGTAACCGACTTTGAAGGCGACATCAACAAGCTATCGTTAAGAGTAATCCCTGCGCTCCTTTCACAGTCAAGAGCCGAAAAAACGATTTTTTGGCTTTCGAGCGAGAGGTCTCCGTATCCGGGGCTGAAGCGTGGGCGGACAGAGGCGCACTCGCCTGCAATATCGGCGCAAAAAGCGTCGCAAAGCGCTTCGGCTCTTTCAGAGCCGATGGCCTGAAGTATCAGCGCCCTTGCCGGAGAGAGCCGTGAGTATTTTGCAATAAGTCGGTCAAGTTCTATGCCGACTGTTGCCGCAAAAACGATAGCCTTTTTACAACCTTTAAGATTTTGCGACAGGTTTTTCGATTCAAGGCGAAAAAGACCAAAATCGCAAACCTCGCCGTTTAGTTTAACTTCAAGTTCGCGGTAGCAGATCTTATATTTAAGGAGAGGGCGTGCCTCTTCTATACATTCTCTTACGAGAGCGAGGGTCAGTTCGCTCTTGTCGCCGCCTGCGTATCGTAAAATTTCCTTTTCGCAAAAAGGCGGCTCGCTGTAGGTTTTAGTTAAAATCATAAGCCTATTTACCTATAATGTCGCAGAGGTTGTCCTGTATTTTCCTTGCGATGTCGGGCTTGTTCATCGAATAAACGTGAACGTTTGTTATGCCGTTTGCGTACAGGTCGATGATTTGGTCGGTGGCGTAGGCGATGCCCGCCTGCTTCATAGCCGCACTATCGCCGCCGAATTTGTCTACGAGACACTTGAATCTTTGCGGCATAAACGAGCCCGAAAGCTTTATGGCACGCTCGAGCTGATTTGCGTTGGTGATGGGCATAATTCCCGGAATTACGGGAACGGTTATGCCTGCCTCGCGTATTTTATAAAGGAAATTGTAAAGCAGATTGTTGTCAAAAAACATCTGGGTGGTTAAAAAATCACAGCCGGCATCAACCTTTTCTTTGAGAAACTTGATGTCCTCTTTTTGGTTTTCGCTTTCGGGGTGAATTTCGGGGTAGCAGGCTCCGCCAACGCAAAAGTCTGCGTCCACGGCTTTGATCTCTCTCACAAGCTCGATGGCGTGCTTGTAATCCTGCAAGCTGATTTCGGAAACAAGGTCTCCGCGCAGGGCCATGATGTTCTGAATTCCGACGTTTTTAATGTCGTTAATTCGGGAGCGGACGGTTTCTTTAGTGGAGGAAACGCAGGTAAGATGCGCAAGCGACGGCACGCCGTAGTCCTGCTTAATTTGTTTTGCGATTTCGAGGGTATACTTGCTTGTTCCGCCGCCTGCGCCGTATGTAACGCTCATAAAAGCAGGGCGCAACTTTGCTATTTCCTCAACGGCCGCGCGCACGCTTTCAAAATTGTAATCGGTTTTTGGAGGAAAGACCTCAAAAGAAATTGACAGGGTATTTTTTTTGAGAAGATCGGCGATTTTCATTTCCCCACTCCTTTCAGTATCGTTTTTATTATATCACAAAGTATTTAAAAAGTAAATTGCCGCAGTATAAATCTCCTTGTTTTACAGATACTAACAGTTGGGCTTTGTAAAGCAAGGAGTTTTTTACACGCGAAGCGTGGCAAGGTTCTCGGGCACCCATTCAAAATCTACGATTTTGCAAATGGGTGAGGTTCTTATATATGAAAGCAACAGGAATAGTTCGTAGAATAGAGGAATGTGTTATAATAGG
>CALDPI010000093.1 GCA_937912045.1 uncultured Clostridia bacterium | reverse complement strand
GGGCAGCTTCGGCTTTGTTATGGTGTTGCTCTTCTTTTTGGCTGCTGTTTGCGCTCTTGTTTTATTTGAAACGCACGTTTCGGCAACGGTTCTGATTTTCTGTATGGGAATCGTTATGATTTTTGTTGGCGGACTTTCGAAAAAGCTCACACTTTTGGGTGTTGCACTTACGGGAGTTGTGGCGGCAGGCGGATTTTTTGTAATTAAGTATTATCTTAACTACGCATCGGACAGAATTATGGCCTGGCTCGACCCTTGGTCATATCCCACAGATGAGGGCTATCAGACTATTCAGTCCCTGCTTGCAATCGGTTCGGGCGGTCTTTTGGGCCGCGGATTCGGTCAGTCAAGACAGAAATATCTCTGGGTGCCCGAGCCGCACAACGATTTTATTTTTTCCATCGTTTGCGAGGAATTGGGACTTATCGGTGCAATGGTTATAATCATAATTTTCTGTGCCCTTGTGTGGCGTGGCTTTACCATTGCAATGCGTGCACGTGATAAGTTTGGCTCACTTTTGGCGCTTGGTCTTACCTTTCAGGTAGGTCTTCAGGTCGCACTCAATATTCTTGTTGTAACAAATACCATTCCCAACACGGGAATAAGCCTTCCGTTTTTCAGCTACGGCGGTACGGCACTTTTAATTTTGCTTGCAGAAATGGGAATCGTTCTTTCGGTTTCGCGGGCAAGCTCACTTGAAAAAACTTAAAAGGAGAAGCGTATGCATATTTTGTTTGCAGGCGGCGGTACGGCAGGGCACATTAATCCTGCGCTTGCGGTTGCCGACTATATCGTTTCAAAGCACCCAAATGCAAAAATCAGCTATATCGGCACCGAAAGAGGCTTGGAATCCCGTCTTGTCCGCGCGGCAGGGTATGATTTTTATCCCATTGAGGTTGCAGGCTTTCAAAGAAAAATATCCTTTGAAAATATCAAGCGCAACGTGGCTGCGGTTAAGATGATGCTGACCTCATCAATAGAGGCTAAAAAAATCCTTAAAAACATTAAGCCCGACGTTGTAGTCGGTACGGGCGGATACGTAAGCGGCCCTGTTCTGCGCGAGGCAGCAAAGCTTAAAATCCGCACCTGCATACACGAGCAAAACGCTTTCCCCGGCATCACCACAAAGGCCCTCGCCTCAATGGTGGACACCGTAATGCTTGCAATGCCTGAGGCGGAAAAATATCTTAAATGCAAGAATAAGCCTGTTGTAACGGGAAACCCTGTCAGAAATTCGATGACGCTTGTTGATAAAAAAGGTGCTAAGCAGCAGCTCGGAACAGGGGATAAGCCCGTGATACTTTCCTTTGGCGGCAGCCTTGGTGCGCGACCGATAAACGAGGCCGTTGCAGGTCTTATTGCCCACTATGCAGAAAGTGATAAGTATTATCACCTTCATGCAACCGGCAAAAGGGGATATGAAGATACTCTAAATCTTTTGAAGGAAAAGGGAATCGACGTTTCAAAACATTCTAACGTCGAAATTCGCGAATATATTGATAATATGGACGTTTGTATGGCGGCGGCTGATATCGTAATTTGCCGCTCGGGGGCAATTACCCTCAGCGAGCTTCAGAATTGCGGAAAGCCCTCTGTTCTCATTCCGTCACCCTACGTTGCGGAAAACCATCAGTTCCATAATGCAATGACACTTAAAAAGGCGGGCGCTGCAGAGGTTATCGAGGAAAAAGACCTTACGGTTGAGCGCCTTGTAAAGACCGTATCCTATATGGTCGATAATAAATCGGCACTTGAGAAGATGAGTGAAAATGCAAAAAAGACCGCAATTCTTGATTCAAATGCCCGTATTTATGAAATAATAATGAAATTATTTACAGTAGCATAAAATAGTGGCACCTCATAGTATGAAATGTAGATTATTCCACATTTCGTGAGGTGCTATTAATGTCAAAGCTATATATAAACGGCGGAAAACGACTTTCTGGTAAGGTGTCGGTTCAGGGCGCAAAAAACAGCGCACTGCCGATTTTGGCGGCAACGGTGCTTTGCCGCGGCAAAAACGTGATACATAATTGTCCGTTGCTTTCCGATATAACGGCCTCTGTGCGAATTTTAGAGCATCTTGGCTGTACTTGCACGCGTGAGGGTAGTACTCTTATTGTCGATTCAACAAATATCGGGTGCTACGACATACCTGATTGTCTGATGCGTGAAATGCGCTCGTCGATTGTACTGCTCGGCGCGATTGCTGCAAGAATGGGACGCGCAAAGCTTTGCAGCCCCGGCGGTTGTGAGCTTGGCCCACGGCCGATAGATTTGCATATTTCCTCCCTAAAAAAACTCGGCCTTTTAATCAATGAGGACCGCGGATATCTTGACTGCGAATCAAAAGGTCGACTTAACGGTGCCGAGATACATTTGGCTTTTCCAAGCGTTGGTGCGACCGAAAATATTATGCTTGCCGCCGCAACTGCCAAAGGCCGTACGGTCATACATAATGCCGCGCGTGAGCCTGAAATATGCGATTTGCAGGATTTTATAAATAAAGCAGGCGGCCAAATTTTCGGTGCAGGCACAGGAAACATCGTGATTGACGGCGTTGAAGGCTTGAAAGGTACCGAGCACAGCGTCATACCCGACCGAATCGTTGCCACAACCTATATGGCGGCTGCGGCGGTAACCGAAGGCAAAATTTTGTTGGAAAAGGTCGACCCGTTGCATATGACGTCGGTGCTGTCATATTTTGAAGAAATGGGCTGTGCATTGGATGTAAAAAGCGAAAGCATTTTGCTCACAGCACCAAAAAGACTTAACAGATTTTTAAAGATTCAAACAATGGTTTATCCGGGTTTCCCAACCGATGCAGGCCCAATTCTCGTTGCAATGGCGGCGCTGGCAGACGGAAGCTCGATGTTTGTGGAAAATATTTTTGAAAACAGATATAATTATGTAAGTGAAATGCAACGCCTCGGTGCAAGGATTAAAATTGCCGACCGTGTCGCCGTTATCGACGGGGTAGAGAGCCTGTCGGGCGCCTGTGTAGATTCGACCGATTTGCGCGGTGGTGCCGCGCTTGCGGTCTCGGGACTCGCGGCAAGGGAATGCACGGTGATTGATAAAATTTTCCATATAGACAGAGGATATGAAAACATAGAAAATGTTTTGTGCACTCTTGGTGCAGACGTTATAAGGAAGTAACAGAAAAGAGGGAAGTAAATGAGTAACAGGGAAGAGGTTATAGCAAAAAACGCCAAAAAACGTAAGGCACGCAGAAAAAGGCGAATTACAGGCTTTTTAGTGTTTTTATTTACAATGCTGCTTTTGATTTTTGCAATTCTTTCCGTTACGGTTTTGTTCCCTGTAAAGAGGGTTATCGTTAAAAACGAAAGCATTTATACAAAGAAAGAAATTGTGTCGGCAAGCGGCATAACGGCCGACAGCAACATAATTCTGCTCTCAAAGGCAGACGTAATTAGCAAGATTTCAAAAAATCTTGCTTACAGCGGCGAAATCAGCGTGGAAAAGGTTTTTCCCGATACGGTAAGGCTCCACGTTAAGACCGCGGTTCCCACGTATTATGTAATAAACAACGGCTCTTACTGTGTGCTTGATAGCAACTTTAAGTTTATAGAGACCGCAGAAGAGCCGCCTGCCGATTGTATGCTCATTAAATCAAATACTAAATGGAGCGCCGAATTGGGCGAGGTCTTCAAGCTGAAAGAGGAAGAAGATGCGCTTTTAAGCGAGCTTTTAAAGCTGACAGGTGAAAAAGGCCTTGGCGTTACAGGCATTGATATAAGCGATGAAATTGATATAAAATTCATCGTTGATAGCAGAATAATCGTTCAGTTGGGTACAAGCGTGGATTTACAGCACAAAATAGGTCATTTTGCGGCTTCGTATGAAAAAATGAGTGAAAAGGCTTCGGGGCTTGCAAACCTTAAAGCCTGGACAAGCAGCAATACAAAGTCCACCTTTAGAGACGTTAAAATTGATACGCTCAATTTTTGTGAATTGGTAACAAATTAGTATTTAAAAATTTTTAAAAATAATCATTGAAATTTATTATATAATGTGTTATTATTAGCGTGTGTAATTGTTTTATGCAATATATTTTGAAAGTTTTTACATAAAAAGTATCGGAAGGGTTGAAAAAAATGTCATTGGAAGTTTCAAACGAATTGGCAAATGTAGTAAAAATTAAGGTTGTCGGTGTTGGCGGCGGCGGTGGAAACGCTATTAACCGCATGGTTGACGCAGGTGTTCGCGGCGTAGAGTTCGTTGCAGTTAACACAGATAAGGCAGCTTTATATCTTTCTAAAGCAAACCAGAAAATCCAGATTGGTGAAAAGTCTGCAGGCGGTATGGGTGCCGGCGCAAATCCTGAGCGCGGCAGAAACGCAGCAGAGGAGTCTAAGGACGAAATCACAGCAGCTATCCGCGATGCTGATATGATTTTCATCACCGCTGGTATGGGCGGCGGCACAGGCACCGGTGCAGCTCCCGTTGTTGCTCAGATTGCAAGAGAGCTTGGCATACTCACAGTTGGTATCGTTACAAAGCCCTTTGCTTTTGAAGGCAAGAAGAGAATGGAACAGGCTGAAATCGGCATTGCCGCACTTCGCGAGCAGGTAGACAGCCTTGTTGTTATCCCGAACGAGCGTCTTAAGTACGTTTCTGAGCAGAAGATTACCTTCAAGAACGCATTCGAAATTGCTGACGATGTTCTCCGTCAGGGTGTTCAGAGCATTTCTGAGCTCATTAACGTTACTGCACTCGTTAACCTTGACTTTGCAGACGTTACAACCATCATGAAGGATGCAGGCTATGCACATATGGGTGTTGGCGTTGCAGAGGGTCGTGACAAGGCAGAGCAGGCTGCTAAGATTGCTATCAACAGTCCTCTCATTGAAACCTCTATGGACAATGCACAGGGCGTTATCATCAGCATCACCGCTTCTAACGACATCGGTCTTGAAGAGGTTGAGCAGGCTTCTTCCATCATTTCCGAGATGGCAAATCCCGATGCAACTATCATCTGGGGTGCTCAGCTTGATGACACACTCGAGGATACAATCCGCGTAACAGTTGTTGCAACAGGTCTTGGCGATTCCAAGAAGAAGGATAGCAACGATATTTCGAGTCAGCTCAGCGACCTCATCAGCACAGAGGAATCTGACGACGATTACGTTACCGTTCTCGACGTATTCAATAAGTAATACATAAAAGGCAAGAGCCTATCCGCGAGGATAGGCTCTTTTTTTATGGATTGCCGATTAGCAGCAGCAGTCGTTATTGCCACAGCCGTTGTTGCCACCGCAACCTCCGCAGCAAGCAAAGAGGATAACAAGGATGATTATCCAAGTGCAGCAGTTGCCACCAAAGAAACCGTTATTACCGTTACACATAGCATAGACCTCCTTCTTTCAGTCTTCAATATCATACTATGCGACGTGGAAATATTTGTTACAGCACGTGTTTAAAAATAATGTTTGACTTTTTCTGACTTTCGTGTATAATATAATTAAAGTCAGGAAAGGTCAAATAATATATGAAGATAAGTGATTTAATTGCAAAGCGAATAATTGAGATAATCAACGAATCCGAAATGGATATGGCAGAAATCGGGCGAAACGAGCTCGCGAGTGCGCTCGGATGCGTGCCAAGCCAGATAAACTACGTTCTTTCTTCGCGCTTCACCCCCGAAAACGGCTATATTATTGAAAGCCGTCGCGGCGGCGGAGGATATATAAGAATAAGACGCGTTCAGGTTAATAGAAGCTCGGCAATTATGCATATAATTAATTCTGTAGGCGGCAAGCTTGACAGTTTGTCGTCAAGAATTCTCATAGAAAATTGCCTGCAAAACGGCGTGCTCTCGCGCGAGTCTTCTGTTTTGATGTTGTCTGCAATTTCGGATAAGACGCTTTCATGTGTTCCAACAGAATATCGTGATACGGTAAGGGCGTCGATACTTAAACATATGCTTTTAACAGAGCTTTAGGAAGGAGATTTTTATGCTTTGTGAAAACTGCGGAAAAAACACCGCCACAACCCATATTAAGACCGTAATAAACGGTGTGGTAACCGAAAAAAATTTGTGCGGATACTGTGCTGCGATGGGTGGATATTCAAAATTTGTGAATAACGGCTTTGCCTCGATGCTCAGTGCAATGTTCAGCGACGAGCTTGCAACAGGTCATATTAAAGAGCATAGATGTGAATGCTGCGGAACGCGTTTTTCGGACATTGCTGAGAGCGGAAAGATGGGCTGCTCCGAATGCTATGAGGCGTTTAAAAATAAGCTTGTGCCATACCTTAAGCGTGTGCACGGCACGACAGAGCACCTGGGCAAAAGATTGCCTTCGCAGGTGTCTGCCTTGGCAACTGTAAAACCTGAGGATAAAAAGGAATCCCTGCGCGCTCAAATGCTCAAAGCAGTTGGCGAGGAAAACTTTGAATTAGCTGCACAGCTGCGCGACGAGATTAAGAAACTGGAAGGAAGCGATAACAATGAGTGAGTGGTACAAAACCTTCGGTAATGAGGGCGACATTGTTGTCAGCACGCGTATTCGAATTGCCCGCAATATTAAGAAAATTCCTTTCCCTGCGCGAATGAAGGCAGAGCACATAAACGAGGTTAACTCCCTTGTAAGAAACGCTGTTGCCAATATTCCGAGCGACATTTGCGGCGGATTGAAAATCATTGATATGAACTCTGTGTCTGATGAAGAGGCCGGTGCAATGATTGAGCGCCATATTATAAGTCCCGAATTTGCGCATCACCGTCAGAATAAATTGCTTTTGATTTCTTCTGACGAGAGTGTAAGCATTATGGTGTGCGAGGAGGACCATTTAAGGATTCAGGTGATACTTCCGGGACTCGCTCTTGATGAAGCGTATGCGATTGCCGATAAAATTGATGATGCCTTTTCTTCTCAGTTTGATTACGCATATAACGAACAGTTTGGATACCTGACACAGTGCCCCACAAATCTGGGTACGGGCCTGCGCGCTTCGGTAATGCTTCATCTGCCCGTGACGGCGTATAACGGAACGCTTTCGGCAATAAGCGAATCTGCATCAAAGTTTGGCCTTACGGTAAGAGGTCTTTATGGTGAAGGCTCCAAATCTGCCGCATCGCTTTATCAGCTTTCCAACCAGATTACACTCGGTATATCCGAGCGTGCTGCACTTGACAATCTAAAATCAATCACTATGCAGATTATAAAAAAGGAAAATCAGGACCGCGACGGTATAAACAAAATTTTGCTCGAGGATAACGTTATGCGCGCATACGGAATTCTTAAAAATCAAAGAATTCTCTCAAGCGAAGAAATGATGCAGCTAATATCAAGGATTAAACTTGGTGCGGCAATGGGCATAATAGATATTGACAAGACGCTGCCGGTGCAGCTGCTTGTGGAGTGCCAGCCCTATATGCTGCAAAAACTTAACGGCATAATGTCACCCGATGACAGAGATATTTGCCGTGGCAAGATAGTACGAGAACACTTGGAGTGATTTTATGAGATATAATTTTAACGGTTTTACCGAAAAGGCAAATGAAGCCTTAAATCTGGCAATTAACGCCGCCGAGACAATGGGTCACACCTACGTCGGAAGTGAGCATATTTTGCTTGGCCTTTTGCGTGTTGGCGGAGGTGTTGCCTCCAGCGTTTTGAATGGTAAGGACATAACCGAAGATAAAATTGAAAACCTGCTTGAAAATACGGTCGGAGTGGGCACCCCCACAAAGCTGACACCCGAAAATCTCACGCCGCGCGCCAAAAGGGTAATAGAGGCGGCAATTTCTCTCAGCAAAAGTTTGGGAAACAGCTTTGTCGGCACCGAGCACGTCCTTCTCGGAATACTTAGTGACGGGGACAATTATGCTATTCGTTTTATAGGCGAGCTTAACGTTGACGTTGCAATGCTTACAAGCGAGGTTATGAAGGCGGTGGGCGTTGATGACGACGTCGAAGAACCGGGAAAATCCAAACCGCAAAAGCGTGCATCAGGCGGCAATAAAACCCCTACTATTGATAAGTATGGCAGAGACCTGACACAAGAAGCAAAAAAAGGTGCATTAGACCCTGTAATCGGCAGAAGTGAGGAAATTGAGCGCGTAATTCAGATACTTTGCCGCCGCACAAAAAATAACCCTTGCCTTATTGGTGAACCCGGTGTTGGTAAAACTGCTATTGCAGAAGGCTTGGCTCTGAAAATTGCCAATAATGAGGCGCCTGACGTTTTAAATTCGAAGAGAATAATTTCACTCGATTTGACGGGAATGGTCGCCGGAACGAAGTATAGAGGCGATTTTGAAGAGCGTATTAAGTCAGTAATTAATGAGGTAATTGAAAATAAGGATATTATTCTGTTTATCGACGAGGTGCACACCATTATAGGCGCGGGCTCGGCGGAGGGCTCGACCGATGCAGCGAACATTCTAAAGCCCTCGCTTGCGCGCGGTGATTTGCAGGTCTTCGGTGCCACGACAATAGCAGAATACCGAAAAAATATTGAAAAGGACGCAGCACTCGAAAGACGTTTTCAGCCTGTAAACGTGGCAGAGCCGGACGAACAGGATGCTTTGCTGATTCTCAAGGGCCTGCGTGATAAATATGAGGCGCACCACGGTGTGAGAATTACCGACGAGGCGCTGGAAGAGGCTGTTAAGCTGTCTTCAAGATATATTGCCGATAGGTTTTTGCCCGATAAGGCTATCGACCTTATTGACGAGGCGGCATCTCGCGTACGCCTTAAGGTTTTTGCCGCCCCGAGCGAGCTTAAAGAGCTTGAAGAAAAAATATCGGAGCTTGATACAGAAAAGACCGCCGCGGTTAATTCACAGGACTTTGAAAAGGCGGCACAGCTGCGCGACAAGGAGAAAAAACTGCGCGAGGAATTGCACGAGCTTAAGGAAAAGTGGAACGACGATAAGGAGCGTATCTCAGGTGCTGTAACAGGCGTGGAAATTGCCGATATCGTGTCCAGCTGGACGGGAATACCGCTTCAGCAATTAACCGAGGAGGAAAGTGAGAGACTTCTTCGCCTTGAAGACGTAATGCACGAACGTATTGTCGGTCAGGAAGAGGCTGTTTCGGCTGTTGCACGTGCAATCCGCAGAGGCAGAGTCGGACTTAAAGACCCGAAACGTCCAATCGGTTCATTTATTTTCCTCGGTCCGACGGGTGTCGGCAAAACTGAGCTTTGCAAAACGCTTGCAGAGGCGATGTTCGGCAGTGAAAATGCCATGATTCGTCTTGATATGTCGGAATATATGGAAAAGCATACAGTGTCAAGATTGATTGGCTCGCCCCCCGGATATGTCGGCTTTGACGAGGGTGGACAGTTGACCGAGCTTGTAAGACGCTCGCCGTATTCGGTTGTGCTGTTTGACGAGATTGAAAAGGCGCACCCAGACGTATTCAACATTCTTTTGCAGATTCTTGACGACGGAGTGCTCACCGATTCACAGGGACGAAAGGTTAATTTCAAAAACACGGTAATAATTATGACGTCAAACATCGGCGCCCGTCTCATAACCGAGAAAAAGGCGGCTTTTGGTTTCGGAGAAGCATCTGCCACCGTCAAATCAAACGAGGCCATAAAGGAAGATGTTTTGGGCGAGCTTAAAAAAGAGTTCCGCCCCGAAATGCTCAACAGAATTGACGATATAATTGTCTTCCATAAGCTTTCTCACGAGGATATAGTTGAAATCGCAGATAAACTGCTGATTGGTCTTAAAAAGCGTATGGCGGATTTGGGCG